>JAJYJD010000010.1 GCA_021789755.1 Bacteroidota bacterium | reverse complement strand
GTGACATTTCATGTCCTGGACTCCCAACTTTCTGTTATTTAAGAGGTTAGGCGAGTGGCCGACAGGCACACTTTTCTATCTGGCCCATCTTTGTTATCTTATTACCAGCGTAAGCAAGTTCCTCCGGAGAAAACTTCCGGATCAAGCACCTTGGCGCCAAGGTGCTGACGCACCCGGCGCTTCGCCGCAAGGCATAAACCCGGCTCCCGGGAAAAGCTCACCGTGGTGAAAACACCCGAACATCGTTCAGATCGCTTGGAGAAGATTTTTTGAAATGAGAGAATATAAACTGAGAAACATAGCCATAATAGCTCACGTTGACCATGGAAAGACAACGTTGGTTGACCACATGCTCAAGCAAACCGGCACTTTCAGGGAAAACCAGAACATGGGGACCCGCATTCTCGATTCGAACGACCTCGAGCGTGAAAAAGGGATCACAATACTTGCAAAGAACGCGTCGGTAAGATACAAAAATGTTAAGATAAATATAGTCGACACTCCCGGCCACTCCGACTTCGGCGGCGAGGTCGAGCGGACACTCATGATGGTCGACGGCGTTCTCCTCCTCGTGGACGCCGCTGAAGGGCCGCTCCCGCAGACAAAGTTCGTGCTTCGTAAGGCACTCGAGCTGGACCTCAAACCGATCGTCGTGATCAACAAGATCGACAGGAAAGACGCCCGCCCGGCCGAAGTCTTGAACGAAGTATATGACCTTTTTATTTCTCTCGGCGCGAACGACGAGCAGATCGACTTCCCGGTAGTGTATACTATCGCAAAACAGGGGATCGCGCAATACTCACTCGACCGGGAGAATCACGATCTCTCCCCGCTTTTCGAAACCATATTGAAACAGATACCCGAGCCGCCCGCCGACTCGGAACATCCATTCCAGATGCTTGTCATGAACATCGAATATAACGATTACATCGGCCGACTCGGAATCGGCAGAATATTCCGCGGAACGATCAGGGATGGAGCACCGATGCACGTCATTCACAAGGACGGTAGAGTCGAGGACGCGAGGATAACAAAGATTTACACTTTCGAAGGATTGAAGCGGAACGAAACCACGGAAGCAAGCGCGGGCGAAATCATCGCGCTCGCCGGGATGGAAGACGTCGACATCGGCGAGACTCTATGCGATCCCGCCGACATCACGCCTCTGCCGTTCGTGAATATCGAAGAGCCGACTCTGTCCATGAATTTCGTCGTCAACAATTCGCCGTTCGCGGGTACGGAAGGAAAGTACGTCACGACGAGAAATCTCGCGGAGCGGTTAATGCGCGAGCTGAGAGCGAACGTGAGTTTGCGCGTCGAGCCGGGGGACACCCCGGATATCTTCACCGTCAGCGGAAGGGGCGAGCTTCACCTGGCAATTCTCATCGAAACCATGCGCAGAGAAGGATACGAATTCCAGGTTGGAAAACCGCAGGTCATTTACAAAACCGTTGACCACGAGCTCCACGAGCCGGTCGAGCACGTGGTCATAGACGTCCCGGACGAATTTGTGGGCACCGTCATCGACAACCTCAGCCGCCGGAAAGGTGAGATGAAGAACCTGGTCCCGAGTCACGGCAACACAAGGCTCGAATTCATCGTGCCGGCAAGAGGACTCATAGGCTTCAGGACGGAATTTCTGACACAGACTAAGGGAACGGGAATCCTGCACCATAATTACCACGGGTACGAGCCTTTCAAGGGAGAAATCGAAGGGCGAAATAAAGGTGCGGTCGTGGCAATGGAAACAGGTACAGCTGTGGCTTACGCCATGTGGAAGCTTGGAGAGAGGATGACATTCTTCATCGAACCCGGCACCCGGGTCTATGCCGGGATGATCGTCGGAGAGAACGCGCGGGAAGACACCATCGTCGCCAACGTCTGCAAGACGAAACATCTGACAAACATGCGCGCATCGGGCGCCGACGAGGCAATCCGACTCGAGCCGCCTTTGCTGATGACCGTCGAGAAGGCTATCGAGTGGATAAACGACGACGAGTACGTCGAGTTCACGCCCAAGTCGATCAGACTGCGCGAGCGGATACTCGACCACGACGATAGATATAAATCCAGAAAAAAGACAGCGATGGTGTGATTTGGCTGCCGTCCGCGAGTCTTGACCGGGGAAAACTTCGCGCGCCCAACCGCTTCGCCCTATCGCCGCACGCGATACGGTCTTCGGAACGAATTAGGTATCGAAATTAAGGGATGCCCACTCTGAATAGAATAGAAAGCCCTACCCTCACTTCTTCCTTCGATTCTGCAAATCTGCCCATCAAGAATTCATCACGACCTCACGAGCATCGGGAGTCATCTATGGCGTTTGTCTTCTTGCCGATGCTTCAAGGAGATTCGTCACAATCACAAAGAGGAGATAAATCATGCGACATTTGATGTCATATTCACTGATGATTCTTTTCGCATCGCTTTTCTTCGGTTGTCAATCGAAACCCGGCACCGCGGTTTCAGATAATGTGTACAAAATACATCGGGGTTTCGTCGACGCGAACGGAGTCATGATATATTATGAAGAGTTTGGCAAAGGGGAGCCGCTCATGATAGTCCACGGAGGTCCGGGTGCATCGCACGATTATTTTCTCCCTTACCTTGTTCCTCTGGCAAGAAACAATAAGCTGATTTTCATCGACGAGCGAGGATCCGGACAATCGCAGAGGTTGCAGGATTCGACGAAGTACACGGTTGAGAACATGGTTGAAGATGTGGAGGCCGTCCGGGAAGCGCTCGATCTCGGAAAGATGAGTCTGCTGGGTCATTCGTACGGCGGCGTCCTGGCGCAGGCGTATGCACTCAAGTACCAGCAGCATTTGACGCACCTGATTCTGTGCAGCACATTCCCCAGCACTTCGCAAATGAACCAGGTCCTCGCGAAGATAAAAGAGAGCATGTCTCCGGAGCTCAGGAACCGGATCGACAAAATGGAGAAGGCGGGGCTATTCGGACACGGTTTGCCTTACGAGCAAAACAGATATACGAATGCTTACATGATAGCGGCGTGGGGCGAAGGCTACTTCCCGTATCTGTACCAGAACCGGCCAGACCCGAACTACGACCCGGTAGCGAGCGGAAACATGTCATGGCGATTGTACCGTGAGATGTGGGGATCAGACGGCGAGTACGTTATCGACGGCAACCTCAAGTCGGTGGAGTACGTCGACAAGCTGTCTACGATAAAGGTACCGACTCTCATCACATGCGGCGACCATGACGAATGTGCACCCTGGCTGTCGGAAGAAATGCATTCGAAAATTGCCGGATCGAAGCTTGTCATATTCCCGCACAGCGGACACATGACCTTCGTCGATCAGCCGAACATGTTCATTGAGACAGTCGAAGATTTCCTGCATTGAACTTCGAAACCTCGACTCACTTCGACAGTGAGTCGAGGTTCTCACCGGCGGGTTGTGATGTTTGATGCAAGTCCCAGCGGTATGTATGATACATTTACACCGAATATCAAAGTTCTCCCGGATGTAAGCGCGGCAAAGAAGCCGGGGCTGAAACCTGCAATCGAAACGAGCCCGGGATAAACGTTCGCCACAATGCCGTAACTTCTCTGACCGGTCACGAGGAGGGAGAACAACAGCGAATTATTCCTGTCGTAGAAGAAGCCCGCATTCCATTCAAGTACCGCCGTCTGCTTCCTCGCGCCTGCAATTTCAGGCACGAGCACGTCCTCTGTATTCCTTAGACCTCCCGCAACGCTGAACCATTTTCCCTGTTCAAACTCATACGACAATCCCAGCAAGCCATTCATGCCGAAGTGGTAGAAGAGTGCATACTTTCTGCCGAACGGGAATCTGTATTTTATTATGAAGTTCTGGCCGGCGTTCTCCAGATTTCCCAGAGTCGGATTGTAAGCCGGTTGATAGGACCAGTCCGTCAGATTCAGTGTCCGGCTGAAGAACTCGCAAACCGGATCGAGGCTAAAAAGCAGGATCCCGAGCGGGTCGAAGACGTAAATATCGGCGATCGGGTCGACGGTACGCCCCAAGTAGTTATTGTTCTCCACTACCTCGTTGACGAAATGTTGCACAGCCATCGTAACAAGCGAAGCTGTCTTCGGATAGTCAAAACCGTGAGCAGCGTACCACTCTGCCATCGCCCTGTATTCCATTCCGCCGCCGATTAGATGGAGCTCGTAGTTCGGCAGCCACTGCATGTTCTTCTTGTCTGCGCTGACCGGCAGAATCTCATCTGCGAAAAACTCTTTCACTCCGTAGGCACGGATGCTCTTGAACGGGCTGGACAGGTTGAAAGTCACGTTTTTGACTCCGGTCGCGAAGGCCACACGTTCAAGGTTTCTCGTTCGATCCTCTGTCTGGAGGATATCGAACCCGCCGTTGATAATGAACGAGAGTGGATTATAGAGCGACTCGGAGCCATAGTTGAGCCCTCTGTAGAAATAAGTATGGCTCTCCCCGTCGACATTCTGGGCCGCCGCGACTGAAGTGCAGATCATTAACGCAGCAACCATCAAGATTAATTTCGTCTGCCCTGACATATGCCCGTCTGGAAAATTTAAGCATATTCGGACGAAAATCCGCCTGCTTCGGATCACACCGGAGGTACTTTGTCGGCAGGCCTGCCGACCTTGGACGAACTGATTTACATCCCACCACGAGACCGACGGAAAGGATGGTGGACTATCTTCCCCGCTGAAGCCGCTCGGCCAGAAACGGTGGGAGCCCCGCAGCAATTATCTTGTTCCCGGCCAGCTGGTAATCGTATTCTATCCGGAAATTCTCATAAGTAAGATTCGCGGTGTCGACTATGCCGTAGCTTGCGCGGTTGTCCCCATCGCGCGGCTGCCCTACACTTCCGACGTTGATAAGTTCCCTGACCGTCGAATCGCCGATCTTGCGCCGGAAGATTACGGGGATGTGGGTATGCCCGATAAGACAGATCTTTTCCTCGAAAGCCAAGAGCTCCACCCGGGCGTCGGTCTCGGAGATAACGTATTTCCATTCGTGGGGTTCGGAAGGCGAGGAATGAACGAGAAGCACGTCGCCGATTTTATGCGTGAGAGGGAGAGCCTTCAGCCACTCGCTGTTTTCCGCGGAGAGCACCTCGCGGCTGTAATCTACGGCTGCCCTTGCGTATGGATTTATCATCGAATATGTGCCGTCGTCGTACAGCGCATCGTCATGGTTTCCCCTTACTGTGTACTTCACTTCGCTGCGGACCACCTCGGCAACTTCATCCGGGTTCGCGCCGTATCCGACGACGTCTCCGAGGCAGATGATTTCATCCACGTGCTTCGTACGAATGTCTCTCATCACCTTCATGAGTGCCTCGAAGTTCGAGTGGATGTCGGAGATGACCGCGTATTTCATGCTTCAATTCCGGGACTTGCGCAAATGTCGCTTTTGGAAGCGCGGCCGGCAACGAAAAACGAGTCGAGCCTGATGATCTCAGCTATGTTGAGTCCTGCCGACCTGAAATATGAGACAATGTCCCTGTCGAGGTGGCATCCTCCTGCAACTCGTTTCCACAGCGGAGTCAGGAGCTTTTCAGCTTTGGCGAGCGCCTGTTGTTCCGCGATCGGGTGCTCGGCAAAGAAGAAACAGCCGTCGTCCTTGAGCACTCTCCTGATCTCACTCGCTGCCTTCAGCGGATCGCCGATGGTGCAGAATGTAAGTGTCGAGACGACTGTATCGAACGAATTATCCGGGAAAGGAAGTTCTTCGGCTCTCGCTCGTGTAAGCGCGGCGCAATCTCTGATTCTACCAATTGCCCGGCTGAGCATGAAGGGATCCGGCTCGATGGCAAGTACGCAATCCGCCTTCTCGAAATGCTGGAAGTTCAATCCTGTGCCGGCACCGATTTCAAGAACCCGCCCGCGTGCGTTTTTGACCACCATCCGGCGCACCTGTTCGAAACCGAGCTTGTCTGCAGGCACCATGAACGCGTCGTAGATTGAGGCGACGAACAGGTGAGCTCCCATATTATTGTACCTTCAATATCCTCGTAAGATATAAACTCAGATCCGGCAAATACGTGACGATAAAAAGGGCGAGCAGCGCGATCGCAAGGAATGGCAGCACCGCCCTGTAGATCTTAACTATGTCCTTTTCAAAACGCAGGCTGGATATGAATAAGTTCAATCCCAGCGGCGGCAGCATGTACCCGATTTCCAGGTTCAGGAGAAATATCACGCCGAGATGAACCGGGTTAATGCCGTACTGCATCGCGATCGGCACGATAAGAGGGACAACTATTATGATCGCGGAGAATATCTCCACCATATTTATCACGAGGAGAAAGAGGTTAAGCAGTATGAGAAAACCAAGCTGGCTTGAGACATAGCGATGTATAAGCTGGAACATCTGCATGGGAATCTGCTGGTCGATGAGGTAATTCGTCAGCCCGAGCGCCGTACCCAGGACAACAAAGATGGCGCCTACAAGCATCATGCTTTTCCTCGTAATCCGCGGAAGGTCCCTGAAGAACTTCACATCCCTGAGTATGAAGACCTCGACGACGAAGACGTAAAACGCCATGATCGCGCTTGCCTCCGTCGCGGTGAAATAGCCGGCGTAAATCCCGCCGATGATGATGACCGGAAGCGGAATTTCCCATCCTGCTCCCTTGAGAGCTCCGAGTGCTTCCGTAAAAGAAAAAGCCTGGCGTTTCACTCCAGCCCGCACACCGGTGAAAATACTGTATGCGGACAACATTACTATCAGCAGGATCCCGGGGATCACGCCGGCGGCAAATAATTTATCGACGCTGACGCCCGCGACAATGCCGTACAGAATGATCGGCAGGCTCGGCGGGAAAAGTAGTCCGAGGCTTCCCGAAGTCGTCATGAGTCCCGTCGCGAACCTCTCCGGGTATGATTCCTTGACGAGCACCGGATAAAGCAGTCCACCGAGAGCCACGATAGTTACGCCGGATGCGCCGGTGAAAGCCGTGAAGACTGCGGTGGAGATGAGCGACACGATCGCCAGCCCGCCCGGCATCCAGCCGAAGAATGCCTGCGCAAGCCGCACGAGTCGCTTCGGTGCATTGCTCTCGGCAAGAATGTAGCCTGCGAATGTGAAGAGCGGGATCGCGATGAGCGCAGGGAGACTCGCGAGCCGGTAGAGCTCCACGATAACGGCGGAAGTGTCCACTCCGATTGACCTGAACAGAAGAAGAGCGCCCGCCCCGATGAGTATGAAGACGGGCTCGCCGAGCAGGACAAGGAGCAGGATGGCGATGCCTATTATAACGTACGACATTTTAAATGGGCCTCACCGGTTGTTTCATGCAAAGCCGGATGGGAAGATTCAATTTCAGGTTGAGCGGGGCGACCGGGATCAAACGACCTCGGCAGACTGCGGGCCTTCGACCGCTGCTTCGATCGCCCTGAACAGGAAGTGCAGGCCGATCAGGGCGAACCCTATCGGTATAATTGCCTCCATATAATAGGGCATGACATCCTTTCCGAGGATCGTAAAGAGAGGCTGATTATTGTACTTGATCTCGTCGGCGACGAAGGACATCCCGGCGCTGTACAGGAAATAGCAGACGACTGCGGCAGTCACATGAAGGAATACCTGTACAATCCTCTGCAGCATGGCCGGCATCCGTTTCGTTATGATGTTGATAGAAAAATGCCGCGATTCCTTCGCCGCCAGCGCAGCGCCGAAGAACCCTATCCACAGAACCAGATGCCTGAGAAACACGTCGGCCCAGATAATTCCGGTCGACCAGAACTCCCGAAGTATTACCTGCAAAAAAGCCATCCCCACCGTAACGGTCAGGAACACCACGAGAACCAGGTTTTCGATGAATCCCAGCACGCTCTCTATTTTTCGAAGGACGTTCACTTTCCGGGATGCTCCCTGCGATACTCTGCCAGTGCCGATTCGATCTGGTGCAGCAGATCGGCCGAGTACAGTTTGCCAACCAGCATCTGCCGCGCTTCCTCTCCGGTCTGGTAATAGTAAGCAAGCTCGCTCTTCGAACGCGGATGCGTAATCGTTATGCCTTGCTGTTGCATTGTCTTTATGGCTTTTATGTTGTCCAAACGGCTGAGCTCGGTAAGCTTCTTCATATAGATCTGGCCGTTCTTCAGGAGTATCTGCTGCAGGTCGGGCGGCAGTGTGTCGAAGTACCTCTTTGAGATCAACGCGGCACCTGACGAATTGGCAAGCGGGACGTCCAGCATATATTTTACCTTCGTGAACCATTGAAGCGCGATCACC
The DNA here is from genome assembly GCA_021789755.1 of Bacteroidota bacterium. Taxonomy (GTDB): domain Bacteria; phylum Bacteroidota; class Ignavibacteria; order Kryptoniales; family JAKASW01; genus JAKASW01. The sequence continues at coordinate 19,908 of JAJYJD010000010.1, read as the reverse complement.
GCGAGCGGAGGCGAGTATACGCAGTTGATCATTCCGGTCTGAAGCGCGGAGTTCACGTCCATCACCGACAGCGGGATGGGAGCGAGATGCAGAACCTTGAAGGAGACCTCAGCTATCGGATCGCCTTCCCACATCCACGCTTTCACGTCTTTCATGTCCTGAACGGAATAGATGGGCCTCTGCGTGAAGACATAGACAAACCCAACTTCCGCCCATCCGAGGAAAACAAAGCCGCCCTGCTCGAATGCCTGGCTGAACTGAGGAGTGAATTTGTCATAGATGTAATTAATCTCGGATGTATCGTGAAATAGAAACGGCGTGTCGAGAATACGCTCTTCCGGGGCGATCTCACCCATTCCGACGCCCGTAAAACCGGCAGCCTGGTACTGCCCGATCCTGATTTTCCTGAGCACGTCTTTCTCGTCGCCCGCAATTCCACCGGCGTAGAACTTGAACCCGAGCCTCCCGCCGCTTTCCCTGCGTACAGCGGCGTCGTACTCTTTCATCACATTCATCCACGTGCTTCCCTCGGGTGCAACAGTAGCGAACTTGATAGTGTACTGCTGGGCCTTAATGGACGATCCGTACATCAATAGAAATGAGAAGAGAATAAATGTCATTCTTGAAATCTTCGTCATGTCAAACCTTTCAGAAATAGTCGCTTTCTTGTTTCAAGAGTTCCCTTGCTTTCACTTTTGCAATCTCGTTCGCAAGATTCTCGTCGGGGAGGAGGTTCTCCGGTGCTTCGATCACTTTGTTGAGGAGAGACTCGAAGAGCTGTCTGTTCTGAGTCATGACGGCGTACGACCTGGCGTAATAGAAGTATGCCATGAGGAACTTGCCGTCGGCTATCTGAATAGCCTTTTCAAAATGTTCTCTGGAAGTGGTGGTGTCGCCTCCGAACATTGCCGGAAGGCTTCCGAGAATCGTCCCGAAGAACAGGTGCGCACCTCCGTAAAAATAGGATTGATCGTACTTCAGGACGAACTTCATCATCGCCTCGACCTTCGGAAGCTGAGCCAGTGCGTCGACGTTATCACGGTTGAGGTTCACATAGTTCCCCCATGCATTCGCAGTCCAGAAAATCGCCGGGACGTCGCTTTCGCCGAACTCGGCGAGAGCCTTTTGGAAATCCGCGAGGTCGCCATTGAAATATTTCTTGAAGTCCTCGTTCTCGAAGAGTATCCTGAGGCCGTAATCGCGGGCCCGGAGATAAAACAGGTTGGCGCGTTCCTTCGAGGAGTCCTCCACAAACCCGAGGGCATAGCTTGTGTATCCCTGTGCTCCGAGAAGGAGAAGCTTCTCATTATGCGGCGCTTCGATGATCAGGCCGTCGAGAAGCTTCAAATCCGCCGGGATTGCCTGCGCAGCAATTTGCAGGTCTGTTTCTCTGTTGATAGCTTTGAAACCGCCGTCGATGATGCCGCTTGTAGCCCCGATCGTCAGCTGCGTGAAGCTGCAGCCCTGAGCGGAAAAGAGCAAGCCTGCTGAAAGCACGGCCGGCATAAGAAATTTCTTCGCAATGTCAGTCAATAAATCGCTCCACTTGTTTACACCCTCGGCCAGACACGGTCCGCCCAGGGTTTCCCTTCAGATGGAAAGTATCTGTGACAATTCAACAAGGCTGCCGTCTATGGCCTTCTTCTTTTCCCAGGTGTCGCGCATCGGAGTGAAGGCGACCTTGTTGTTTACCTCGCCTGCCATCACGTTCACCTCGCCGTGCAAGAGTCCACCGACGGCAGCCGAGCCCAGCTTCGCCGCCAGCACCCTGTCGCGCGCCGTCGGGCTTCCGCCGCGCTGAATGTGTCCGAGAACAGTTACGCGGTAATGCAGGTGGACAAACTCGCTCATTCTTCTCGCGAGGTCTACGGCGCCGCCGTTGAAACATCCTTCCGCGATGACAACGATGCTGCTTCTCTGCCTTCCGCCCATGGTGAGCTTTTGGCGGATCGCCTCGAAATTCTCTTCGATCTCTGGGATTGCGATATATTCTGCACCGCCGGCAATACCGACGTCCAGGGCTATGAAACCGGCATCTCGTCCCATAACCTCAACGTAAAAGACCCTGTCGTGCGCGTCGGCGGTATCGCGAATCTTGTCGATAGCTTCGACCGCCGTGTTTATGGCCGTGTCGTAACCTACGGTGTAATCGGTGCCGTATAAATCGTTGTCGATAGTTCCCGGCACACCGACTGTCGGTATCGTGTGCTCTTCGTACAAAAGAGTGGCGCCTTGAAAGGTCCCGTTCCCTCCGATGGCAACGAGTCCGTCGATACCCTGTGCACTCAGGTTGGCAGCTGCTTTTGCACGTCCCTCGCGTGTCATGAACTCCGCCGAGCGGGCCGTCTTGAGAAAAGTTCCGCCACGTTGAATGATATTGGACACCGAACGAGGACCCATCGGGGTGAAATCACCCTTAATCATCCCGTTATAACCGTGTTGAATGCCGACTATTTCAATATTGTGATAAACCGCAGTTCTCACTATCGCTCTCAAAGCCGCGTTCATTCCAGGAGCATCGCCACCGCTCGTAAAAACACCAATCTTCTTAATCTTACTCATAGTCTCCTTCAAAAAACGCTTTAAATTTACCATCGACCGCAAGAAAATGCAAAGTAGCCCTTTGTGCCCTGCGCACGCAGGCGTAACTGCACGCCTAAGCAACTATTGAGGCCTGTAATTAAATCAGAAATTGTTCCGGCACGCAGGCGTGATGTTCCAGCGAACGATTTTTTTGATCGCAAGCGGGAATCGGTAGAAGATGAAGCTCGAACCTTGTATTTTTAATAGCATTTGCGTAATCATTTAACAATACATAGCGACCGAATCGGTAATGGATAATCTTTCTCCGAAATTCACCAGGAAACTCAGACAAATCAGACTTATTGCGACCGATCTCGACGGGACTTTGCTGAACAATCAAGGACAGATTTCGGAAGTGACCAAAGCAAGCGTGCGCAAGCTGAAGGGGCTTGGAATGCGGCTGGCAATTATGACCGCACGTGCCCACTCATCGGCCGAACGCATTGCCGACGAGCTCGACATGAAATCCCCCATTATTTCGATGGACGGGGGACTTATCAGGTTACCGCACAGCGATGAGAACATATTCGCAAGCTATATAAAGCCCGACGTGGTCAGAACTGTGATCACGGAGGCTGAGAAGAGGTTTTCGAGCGTGGCGCTCTTTGTCGACGACAAAATGATGCGTCTTGAATCGGACACCATGCTCCCAAGCTATATCGACAGCCTCGAACTCGACACAGTCGTCGTAGAAGACCTTCTGTCGCACGCCGAGAGGACAATACAAATAATCGTCGGTGCGGACTCCAAGGGAACGATCAAGGAAATAGCCCGCAAGGCGATCGGTTTTTTCTCCGGTGTAACGGTGAACGTGTACCGCAGCTCCCAGCACAGTGACAGGTGGTATCTCGAAATCAGGAACAGGAGTTATTCGAAAGCAACGGGACTCGTGCACCTTGAAAGATATTTCCGGGTCGGCAGGAACGAAGTGGCAGTCCTCGGAGATTTTCAGAACGATCTGGAAGCGTTCAAGCACGCCGGGATAGGCGTCGCGATGAAAAACGCGGTATGGGAATTGAAGGAACACGCAGATCTCGTCACCGATTCGACCAACGATGATAACGGGGCCGCTGAGTTTTTCGACCTCATTTTCAAAATAAGAAACAACAGCCGGCATTAGCGAAAGTATGACCGATTTGCTCGCGAAACTGAAACACTCTCTCCGCAGCCTCAGAGGCATAGACTATGAGAGAAGCATAACGATTAAAGTCGCGCTTTTGATCGGGCTCGTCCTCGCCGTGACTTTCCTTGCACCCTCGCAGAGCCAGCTGACGATTCATTACGATGTCGGGACCATCTGGACACACGACGACGTCATCGCGCCGTTCTCTTTCCCGATTTATAAGGACCCGACCGAGTACCAGAAGGAAGTGAAGGCGGCGGTTGAGAACGTGAAGCCCGTGTTCGACCGCGTAGAGATAGAGAGATACCGCATCGACTCGGTGGCCGCATTTATCTCGCAGGTTCAGAACGCTATCGAGCTGCAACTGAGGATGGAAAGGGAGAGGAACCGGGCGCTGTTCACGAGAGATTCTGCGGCTCTATACGATATACTTGAGAATTTTCCCTACAAATTCTCAAGTTCCGACTGGCGTCAGCTTCTTGTAAACATCTACCGCAGGCCGATTACACTCAGGCGAATAAGTTCACTCACTCCCACGGTCACTTCGATACTTGCGAGCGACTATCAGACCGGAATCATCGACAGGCCGAGGGATCAGGTAGGATCCTCGGTAATCGTCGTACGTCTCAGGAATTCGGAAACCCCGATCCCGCTCGAGCAGGTGCTGACTCTGCAGGATATCGCAAACCAGCTCGACCTCGCGGCGTTAAGCATACTCAAGGGGGATACTGCCACGGCGCAGATCCTCTCGACCGCCATTACCGCGCAGGTTCTTCCCAACCTTTCCTACAACCGCTCACAGACACAGCGCGAGATAAACGCCGCGGTGGACCTCGTTCCAAAAACCATCGGCTTCGTGAAGGAGAACGAACGGATCATCGGCAAGCACGACCGCATCACCAGTGATATCAAGCTCAAGCTCGATTCGCTTGAGAAAGCGCTCCAGGAGAGGACGGGGGCGGCGGATATCATGCTGCAATACGGCGGGAAGTTCCTGATGATGCTCGTCATCATCGGCCTCCTGAGCATCTACCTCTTCCTCTTCAGGAAAAAAATCTTCTACAACAACAAGATGCTCCTGTTGATTGCCGTGCTCATCATCTTCGAGGCATTGTTGATGTATTTCGCCTTCACGGCTCAGACGGCGCTCCCCGTGGAGTACCTTGTCCTTGTGCCGGCGGCATCGATGATACTGACGATAGTATTCGATTCGCGTGTCGCGTTTCAGGCGACGGTGGCAATCGCCCTGCTCGTCGGCGCGATGAAAGGCAACGACTTCAGCGCTGCATTCACCGCGCTCAGTGCAGGGGCACTGGCAGTCTACACGGTCCGCGACATCAAGAACAGGACCCAGATCTTCAGAAGCCTGGTATTCATTTTCCTCGGCTACGCCGTAGCAACGCTCGCCGTCTCGTTCCAGAGAGCCGAGGATCCCAACGCCATCCTCGCCGATTTCTCGCTCATCGCCGTCAACTCGGTACTTTCACCTATCATCACCTTCGGGCTGCTGATTTTCTTCGAGAAGGTTTTCAACATAGCCACAGATCTTACGCTCCTCGAGTTGTCGGACTTCAACCAGCCTCTCCTGCGCGAACTCTCCCAGAAGTCTCCCGGCACTTTCCATCACTCGATCATTGTAGGAACGCTCGCCGAAAAAGCGGCGGAGGCTGTCGGCGCGAATTCCATTTTGGCGCGCGTGGGTGCATATTACCATGACATCGGAAAGACCCTGAAGCCCGAGTATTTCATCGAGAATACGATGGATTCGAATAAATCGAAGCATGACTGGCTCCCGCCCGATATCAGCGTGGAGATGGTGATGTCACACGTTTCCGATGGGATCGAGCTCGGCAGGAAATATCATCTTCCACAGCGTATCCTGGATTTTATACCGATGCATCATGGGACGACACTGGTCGCATATTTTTACGGCAAGGCTTTGAGAAGACCATTCGCAACCGGAGACGTAAGCGAGGACGACTACAGGTACGAAGGACCGAAACCCCGGTCGAAAGAGACGGCGATAGTGATGCTTGCCGATTCGGTAGAGGCCGCCACGCGCGCTTTGAAGGAGAGATCGATGGGCAATATCGTCTCCATGATCGATGCGATCGTGAAAAGCAGGTACGAGGAGGGACAACTCGACGAAACGAATCTCACTTTCAGTGATCTAACGAAGATCAAGGAGAACTTCCTCGCGGTTCTCTCCGGGATTTACCATAAGCGCATCGAATATCCCGAGCAGAGATCCGGTCCCGAGATGGACAAGGCCGCCAAAGGAGATGATATACCGGAGCCGGTTGTAGATTTGAGCCAGCAGGAATTGGACGAGCTTGCCCCGCCACCTGCTCCTGGACTGACAAGGAAGAAGCGGCGTGCCCGTCCCGCACATGCCACGAAGCGCCCGCGCAGGAAATAGACATCCTTCCCCAACAAGAAAAGAGGCCGTGCCCGAACTGAACAGGAAAACTTCCGATCACCGCGCTGTGGATTCCCACATGCAGGGTCAACTCGACCTCTTTTTTGAATACATGAAATTCGAGAAGGGGCTTTCGGACAACAGCCTTGGGTCTTACCGGAACGACCTCAACCGCTACTCCGGGTTCATGGAGTCGCGCGGAGCCGCCGGTTTGAATGAAATCTCCAGGTCGGAAGTCAGGAATTATTTCAAGGCGCTTTTCGACCTCGGGTTGAAACAGAGCAGCATCGCGCGCAATTTCTCCGCGGTAAAGAACCTCCACAAGTTTCTCGTCTTCAGAAAGATGTCGGAGATCGATCCGACAGCAAACCTCGACCGGCCCAGGCCGACGAAAAAACTCCCGGTCGTACTGAGCAGGGATGAAATGGAAAGGCTCATAGGAGCTCCCGACACGAAATCGACACTCGGCATACGCGACCGTGCCATCATCGAGACTTTGTACGCAACCGGTGTAAGAGTGAGCGAGCTTGTTAATCTCAAGAAAAGAGATTTAATTAAAAGCGAGAATGTCATCAGGGTATTCGGCAAGGGATCGAAGGAGAGAATCATCCCGATAGGCAACATCGCAGTCGATTGGATCGAGCGGTACGACAGAGCCCTGCAGGCATCGACATCGGACAGGCATCGCGCTCCGGTGCAATCGGCGACCGGCGATCTGATTTTCATGAATTCCCGGGGCGGAAGAATTTCCAGGGTTTCCATCTGGAGAATGCTCCGGAAATATTCCAGGGAAGCAAACATAAAGAAAGAGATACATCCCCATACGCTGAGGCACACCTTTGCAACCCATCTGCTCGAAGGCGGCGCCGACATACGTGCCGTCCAGGAAATGCTCGGTCACAGCGACATCGGCACGACCCAGATATACCTTCATCTCGACAGGAGTTACCTTAGAGACGTTTTAGAGAAGTTCCATCCAAGAGGAAAATATGCTACGTGAGCTTTACATACTCCCTATTTTACTGTTCTCGGTGATCGTACATGAGATCTCGCACGGCTATGCAGCGCTGAAGCTCGGCGACCCCACCGCGCGCGATTCCGGAAGGTTGACGCTCAACCCGATTCCGCACATCGACCTTTGGGGATCGATAATCATCCCGCTCATCTCGCTTCTCAGCGTCGGACAGGTGTTCATTGCCTGGGCGAAACCGGTCCCGGTAAATCCTATGAATTTTTCCGACTACAGGAGAGATGAAATGATTGTTTCAGCAGCCGGACCGCTCTCCAATCTACTCATGGCTTTGGCCTATGCCATTATTACCATCGGTCTTCTCCAGTTACAGCCGCTCATCGGACCCACGGCTTCGGCCTCGACCTTTTATGTCTTCCTGTTGAAGATGTTTTTTGGCGGGATTTATCTGAACGTTGTACTGGGCGTGTTCAACCTGGTTCCTATCCCGCCGCTCGACGGTTCGCACGTTCTCGCCTCCTTCCTTCCGGAATCGGCCGCTGCCGCATACAGCAGGATAGGATTTGTCGGGATTTTCCTGATAATCATGCTTATGCAGGTACCCTCGTTCCTCGCGATCTTCAACGCAGCGATCAGCTTCTTTTATGCCCCGCTTTACAGATTTGTCATATCTTTCGCATGAACACTAAAATGAGACCATGGCGCGGAAACCCCGCAGTGCCCTGCTTTCACGGTAACCGGTCGGCTACAGCAATCGGAAGCAAGAATCCAGAATGATCGTAATGAAGTTCGGCGGAACCTCGGTAGAGGATTCCGACTCGATCCGCAGAGTAATTGAAATCGTCAAATCTGAGACGCCGAGACAGCCGATTGTCTTCGTGTCCGCATGTGCCGGCGTTACCAATCAACTTCTCGGGATAGCCACCCTCTCCGCCGACGGAAAGAAGGACGAGGCGAACGATCTCATCACAGCTATTCGAACGAGGCACGAGAAGCTGGTCGACGATCTGATCCGGTCGGACCTGCCCAAGAACTATCTGAAGGGAAAGATCTCTGTTTACGCTCACGAGCTGAAGAACCTCTCACAGGCCATATCAGTCCTCGGGGAGCTGACACACAGGTCGGTCGACACTATTGCTTCCTACGGCGAGCGGCTATCATCGATGATCATCGCCCAGGCGATGGAGGAGATGTCGATGAGATCGATGCTGGTCGACGCGCGGGAATTCATGATCACAGACGACAATTTCACGAAAGCTGCGCCGATTCTCCCCGTCGTGGAAGAGATGTCGAAGAAGCTTCTGGTGCCGCTGGTGTTGAACGGCTACGTGGTCGTCACGCAGGGTTTTGTGGGGTCCAACGGCAAAGGGATCGCGACGACGATCGGGAGAGGCGGTTCCGACTACTCCGCGTCAATCGTCGGTTCGCTGCTCGACGCCGCCGAGATCCAGATCTGGACGGACGTAGACGGGGTATTGACAGCCGACCCGTCGATAATCCCGGCCGCGAGACGAATCAAGAGGATGACATTCAACGAGGCCTCCGAGCTCGCCTATTTCGGCGCGAGGGTCCTTCACCCCAAGTCGATTCTGCCTGCGATCGACAAAAGCATACCGGTGTACGTGAGGAATTCACGGAACCCGTCGTACCGCGGCACTCTTATTACAAAAGGAGATGGGAACGACGAATCGGTCGCAAAATCGATCGCATACAAGGAGCACCTGACCCTCCTCAAGCTCGAATCGAGCCGCATGTTTCTGGCACCGGATTTCCTGGAAGCGGTTTTCGCCGTGTTCAACAAATACCATGTAATCGCCCATGCCGTCGCAACGAGCGATGTAAGCGTCACGGTGGCGACCGAACACATCTCAGACCTCGACGGGCTCAAGGGAGAGATCTCGGAGTTCGCCGAAATTTCATCGTCCGGCGGAAAAGCCATTGTTTGCGTCGTGGGCGAAAACATCAGGCACAGTCCAGGCATTGTCGGGAGAATTTTTTCCGCGCTCAAGGACATCCGTATCAATATGATCTCACAGGGGGCGTCCGAGATCAACATCGGCTTTGTCGTTGATGAGAACGACATCGAGCAAGCGGTAAGGCAGCTGCACACAGAACTTTTCGCCAATCCCTCTTCGCCCGGATTGTCCGGCGACATTTTCGACTGATCGGGCCAAACATTGCGGTTTAAAAAGCATAAGAGATGACAGACAAAATCAGTTTTCAGGACAACAGGCTCTTTATTGAGGATATCCCGGCCACGGACCTTGCGGATAAGTATGGGACACCTCTATACGTCTACAGCGCAAATCAAATAGCGAATAACTTCAGAAATCTGGAAAGAGCATTCGGCATAATCCCCCATGCAAAAATACTGTACGCATTGAAGGCAAACTCAAACCCGGAAGTACTCAGATATATAAGTGCGCTTGGAGGAGGCGCCGACACGGTTTCCGCGGGCGAAATTTTCCTTGCGCTCCGAAGCGGGTTCCGCCCTGCCTCGATCTCCCTCGCCGGAGTCGGCAAGACGGACCATGACATAGATTTTGCCGTCGGCCGCGATATCGGAACCATAATCGTCGAGTCCGACGAAGAGCTGACCATCGTTTCACAGCGCGCCGCGGCGCTCGGCCGGACCGCCCGCGTTTCGCTCAGAATAAACCCGGACGTGGACGCGCGCACGCACCCCCATATCTCGACCGGCCTGAAAGAAAACAAGTTCGGCATCAACATAGACCGTGCGGCGGAAACCGCGAAACGTGCCGTGAAGATGAAAAATGTCGAACTTATCGGGATACATTCGCACATCGGCTCACAGCTGACCGAGCACGCCCCCTTCGTGGAGGCTGCCGAATCCATCAGAAAATTCGTTCTAGGTCTGAAGAGGGAAGGAATACGAATCAGGCAGATAGACGTCGGCGGCGGAATCGGAGTCCGATACAGAAATGCCATCAGGCACAAATTGCTGCCGGTGGAGACGAAGGAAGAGCAGTGCATCGATCTCGACTCGCTGGCAAAGGCCATAAAGGATAAGCTCTCCTTACCGGGATGCGAAATTCTGATCGAACCCGGCAGGTACGTCGTTGCCGAGTCCGGCGTACTGCTGACCCGCGTGTTGTACAGGAAAGAATCGGCGGAGAGAACATTCGTCGTAGTCGATGCCGGCATGAACGACATGATGAGACACGCACTCTATTCCGCTTATCACCAGATTGTCCCGGCTGAGTTGAAAAATTCGGGGTTCTCGCCGGTCGACGTCGTCGGACCGGTCTGTGAGACTACGGATGCTTTCGCCGTGCAAAGGGACCTCCCTTCTCTGAAGAGAGGCAACCTGGTTGCCATCCTGACGGTCGGCGCTTACGGCTATTCCATCGCTTCGAATTACAATTCCCGCCCTAAGCCCGCCGAAATTTTAGTGGAAAAAGATTATGCGCGAGTCGTGCGGGATCGCGAAACCCTCGAGGATTTGATTTAAACCGGGACTTTTTGTTATTTGAACTATCCGGAAGAGTTCGAAGACATGATTCCGGACCGACCCGGTCGGGTGAACACTACCTTGAGAGACATTACAAAAGGAAAATCGGAAAGATGAAATCGTATGATGTAGCGGTAGTCGGTGCGACAGGACTAGTAGGACGAAAGATGACGCAGGTTCTTGAAGAACACAAATTCCCCGTGAGGACACTTACCCCGTTAGCTTCGAAGCGATCGGCAGGCAAAGAGATTTCCTTCAAAGGAAAGAAGATAAAAGTAAAAGAATTAACGCAGCACAGTTTCAAGGGAATAGAGATCGCACTTTTTTCTGCGGGAGCGACTGTCAGCAGGGAGTTCGCCCCGATCGCGGCAAAGGCCGGAACGGTGGTGATCGACAACAGCAGCGCATGGCGGATGGATCCGGAGATCCCGCTCGTCGTTCCGGAAGTGAACCGGGACGATATATTCAAGCATCATGGAATTATCGCGAACCCGAACTGCTCGACAATTCAGATGGTGGTGGTGCTGAAGCCGCTCCATGACAAATACAAGATCAGGCGGGTCGTGGTATCGACGTATCAGTCCGTGACAGGGGCAGGTCAGAAAGGCGTGGATCAGCTCGACGAGGAACTCGGCAAGAAGCATGGTGAGACGCACAAGTTTCCACACAGGATCGCGTTCAACTGCCTCCCCCACATCGATGTGTTCCTCGAGGATGGTTACACGAAAGAAGAATTCAAGATGATCTTCGAAACGACGAAGATCATGGGAGACAACTCGATAAAGGTCAGCCCGACGTGTGTGCGCGTGCCGGTGTTCGGCGGACACAGCGAGAGCGTGAATATACAGTTCGAGAAACCATACGTATTGAAGGATGTTATCCAGCTCCTGAAGAAGTCACCGGGTATTGTCGTCGAAGACGACCCGTCGAAGAATCTCTATCCGATGCCTATCAATGCCTACGACAAGGACGAAGTTTTTGTCGGACGCATGAGGATCGACAGCAGCGCTCCCAACTCGCTCAACATGTGGATCGTTTCCGACAACATCAGGAAGGGCGCCGCGACGAACGCAGTGCAAATCGCAGAAGAATTAATAAAAGGAAGAGACCAGGGGCGAGGACACTGATTGTTCGGTCGGGGAGACCGACAATCCACCAATGTAATAATCCATTATTCCCCGTCTGCGTCCGCCGGAGGCAGTCTCCGTCGGGCAGGCATCAATCCAATATTTCCTCATTGCCGTCCCGACATACGGTTATTTTGGGTCGGGAGGTATCATATTTTTATATTAATGCGCGAGACATTATTTCACTATTTCGACATTCCATTATTCCACTATTCCCGTAACCCATTCGACTCTTCCAAGATTCGCGCTCACAGTTCGAGCTTCCTCAGCTTCGGCGCGAATTTCCTCACTGCCCCGACGACCAGGAGCGCCATCGTCCCGCCGAATACCACCGAAGGAACAAGTCCCATCAGCTTTGCGGCAACGCCGGATTCGAACGCCCCGAGCTCGTTCGATGAACCGACGAATAGGCCGTTTACCGCCGCTACGCGTCCACGCATTTCGTCGGGCGTGTGCAGCTGAATGATGGTGTTCCGGATAACGACGCTCACATTGTCGAACATACCGCTGAAGATGAGAATGATCAGCGACAGGTAGAAATTCTTCGACAGCGAAAAAGAAACTATTGCCAGGCCAAAGCCGAAGACGCAGACAAGGAGATTCCGGCCTGCGCGCTTGAAAAACGGATGGTGTGCCTGGATAACGGACATCACCACCGACCCGACAGCGGGGGCAGCGCGCAGAAATCCCAATCCCTTGGCACCCGTGTGCAAGACCTGGTCGGCAAAAATCGGGAGCACCGCTACCGCTCCTCCGAAAAAAACGGCGAACATGTCGAGCGATATTGCGCTGAGTATGATCTGGTCATGGAAGACGAATCTCAAACCTCCCGAAAGGCTTTGCGCGATCGATTCCCGAGCCTTCCTTTCCGGCACCGGTTTCCTTCCAACCATCGTGAAAGAAATCAGACCGATGAGAGTCATAACAACAACGGCGGAATAAGCCGCACCCACTCCGGAGAAACCATATATCAATCCGCCGAAAGCCGGGCCGGTGACGTCCGCGAGCTGCCAGGACACGCTGCTCCATGTGGAGGCATTGCCGTAAAGCTCCCTCGGGACGAGCTGTGCCATGAAGGCGCTTTGCGAAGGCGTTAGAAAACCGCGTGCAAGGCCGGTGATGAAAATGATCGCGTAAATCGGGAAGATGCCGTGCGTGTGAAGTATCCATTCGAGTTTCGTGGAGATAAGGAGCAGGGCCGCGGCGCACAGAAAGTATACCGTGCTTGAAGAGAGTATGACGCTTTTCCTGCTCGTCCTGTCGGCTACATGCCCTGCATAGAGTGATATGCCGAAGAACGGCAACGCCTCCGAGAGACCGATCAATCCGAGCGAAAGGGCGTCGTGAGTAATCTGGTAAATCTGCCAGCCGACGATCACGGATTGCATCTGGATGCCGATCGTCAGAGCGAAGCGCGCGCTGACAAACCATCTGAAATCTCTTGTGCGGAGAGAAGCGTAGGGATCGGAAGTATCTAAGCGGGGTTCCATCAAGAATTATTAATGAAGATAACAAGACGACGGAAAGAAGAAAAAGGCCGCCCTGTCCCTTAAACCACAATCGCAGTCAGACAGACGGTCAAAGACATTGACCCAAACCTGAATACATTTCGCACCACAGCTTTTCTTTGCGTATCTGTTCCGCTCATCAGCTCCGCCGCATTTGCCCGGGGGTACAAAGTCAAAGGGAAAATCCTCGATCCGAACAGAGTTCCTCTCCCCGGCGTGCTTGTCCGTCTTCTCGATCCTGAAGACAGCTCGAAGGTATTCGTTACATCAACCGAGCCCGACGGAAAAATCACGTTCTCAAGTATCCCGCGACGTACCTACAGGTTAAAGGCGACCGCCGCAGGAAAGCGGACTCTTAATATCACCATCAGTCCGTCCGGAAACATACTGAATATCGGCCCCCTCATAATGTCGGACGCACCGATTCCAATTCAGGGCGTAATCGTCGAAGGACGTTCCCCGCAGCCTGTCCAGGTTTGCGACACAACCGAATATCCGGCCGGCTCCGTCAAAGTCAACAGAGACGCCCCGATGGAGGATCTACTCTCCAAGCTTCCCGTCGTTGTCGTCATCAACGGCACAGTTACCGTCGGTGGCGAGGCTGTACAACGCGTGCTCGTCGGCGATGTGACCAACGAAGTCTTAACGAGATACGTCATGCTGACATTCTCGTATACGGTACGGTGAATCCGGAGATGATACAATTGACAGAAGAAATCGTTGAACACGCGTCACACGAATTAACGATGATTGAACCGGCCAATCGCCCAACGCGAATTGCACGCATAGAAGAACTATGATTCATAGAATTCGTGTCATTCGGGGTTATTCAGACGGATCCCTCCGTTGGTGATATTCGTGTTGATTGAGATGCGTCGTTTCATTCTTGACTTGGATTCTCCCGTCTTGTGAAACACATAATTACGGTGGATCCCATTTCCCGCCGGCGAAAGCTTCCCGCGGCAAATCAGATCGAGCTTGCGGGAGTTCTGAAATCACGTTTGGTCAGGAAAGCCGCGAGATCGGCGCTGGTGGCGTTCCCGACCCAGTATCGCCCGTCTATTTCGATCACAGGCACCGAGTGAAATCCCTTCTTTTTGGCGAGTCCGGGCTGGAGGGTGACGTCTACCTCAGTAAGGTCGAATCCGAGCGGATGCTGTAATTCGAGAAGCCGTCGTTTCACAATCGGACAGAATGGGCAGACGCTCGCAGTATAGAGCGTAACCCGCGACAATCTTCTGTGTTCCGGTGTCGACCCGAGACCCACATCTTTGACGGAGCCATAACCAAGCAGCGGCGACAGTCGGGGAAATTGCCTGATGTATATGACCTGCGCAAGCACTCCGGCGACCAGCACCACAACTCCCGCCAGCCACCCCTCCGCTGCCCACATCCCGATCGCCAATATCGGGAGTCCTAACCAGGTGAGCCAAACATTCCTAAGATGACATTCTTGTCTCATGGATCAATACTCCTCAACGCTCTTTTTGCTCGCTCTTTTGTGTGGTACGCTCTCGACGAACCAAGCTAAACGCCGTTGAATTAGCAGTCAAGATTGAACCGCTTTGAAAGCTCCGAGTCAGGGTTCTTGGTTCATGGTCCGTGGTTCCTGGTCCGCATACAAGTCGTTCCATTATTCCATCAATCCATCACTCACTTTTCACCCATACTACTTCGCCAGTATCCTGTCCGTCTTCATCCAACCGATGCACAGTCCAGGCCAGCTTCCTGCTTCACCTGTTCCCAGTCCGAAGCCATGCCCGCCTTTCTGAAAGATGTGCAGCTCGCACGCGACTCCGGCTTTTTCAAGCGCGGCAAAGAACTGCATGCTCTGGTGAACAGGGACGGTCTTGTCGTCGGCAGCATGGACTATGAATGTCGGAGGCGTGTCTTTGTTCACCAGGTGATAGAAGGGAATGAAGACGCCGTTCCTTCCGCCGGCTTTCTCAAACTCCTTGTCCGCGTTCGGGTGAAGCCAGTCGAGCGCGGGATAAATGAGAATCATGAAATCCGGTTTGCAGCTTACGGAGTCGATGTCGTCTTTCATGGTTGTTCTCTCGTAATGCGTCGCGACCCCCGCGGCGACTTGTCCGCCCGCCGAAAAACCCAGGATTCCGATCTTCTCGGGGTTAATGGTGTACCTCCTTGAGTTGGCGCGGACGAAACTTAGCGCGCGTTTCGCGTCATCCAGCGCCTGGCCGGGATTCAGCCGGTATTTCAGCACGAACGCGGCGATGCCGTTTTCATTCAGCCACTTCGCGACCCTTGTCCCTTCTTTCGTAATTGCAAGATGATCGTACCCTCCGCCCGGGCAGACGATAACCGCAGGACGATTGTCGTTCTGCTTCGACGGAATGTAGGCCGTCAGGTTTGGCTGGTACACCTTGTAGATTCTGTTGTCCACAACCGTCTCATCATCCTTTTCGTTCGCAGTCCCCGGCGCCAGGGACGGCCAGATGTTGACGGTATGCTGAGCAAAAAGCGGAACCGACAGGAAAAAAACAAGCGCCGCAAATAGCGATTTGAAACCTTTCATCATTTTTCTCTCTTCTGTTTGTTCCTGTTTTACAGTTCAACCGCAAGAGTAGCTGAAGCGAACGCATTGGAGTTTGTTTCCCTTTCTATCCCTTTCTCCAGGTCACCTTGTCACCGTTTCTCCCCGTCTCCCTGTCTCCTTGTCTCGTAGTCTCCTCGTCCCCCTATCACCTTTTCTCCTCCTCTCCGCGGCTCAATTCATTCTTCCCCGAAGCCCACCTCTTCTCCCACGCCGGATACTTATCGAGCACTTGCTGCGGATTGTATCCATACCACCTGTAACCGGTTCTCCGCTCCCTGGCCACCTGCGCGAGCGAGTATACTATTCTGCCGCGCCGGTTGCAGAAAAGCGGCCTGTTTGTCCCGAGCTCGTAGAAGCGGGACCATATCGGCGGCGCCTTCGTGTCCTTCACCACGACGACATCAAAGTCGGCAGTGTGGTACTGGTAAGAAACCTTCAGTGCCGGCACCGAATCAGTGCGGACCCCGAAAATCCTGGAGTCGTAAAACCATTTTACAGCGCCCTGCACGGCCGCGATTACTTTTTCACCCGGTTGATCGAGGCTCATCAGAAGCATGACGATGTCCGAGCTCTCGAAACTGCAGATCGACGGCGGCTCGAACGTCCGCGCCCACCGAGGTTTGAAAGTTATATTGTCGTGCTGCTGGCACCACGCCGTAAGCCTTTCATTCTCCTTTATCTGGCAATTCAATACACAGTCGATTCCTCTGTCGAAGGCGGCTTTCACTTTCGCGCGAAGGCCGCTGTCCACAAACGAAAAATATGGTTTACCCTGCGCGATGTGGTGCAGGAGTTCCATCACGCCTATCATCGCATCGTCGTTGAATGTGATGTAGCGGCTGTAATCTTTCCTCAAAGGGTAATACTGGGGCCATCCGCCGTTGGTGTACTGCGCCCGTAAAATGAAATTAATTCCTCTGAGACAGGCTTCCCGGTACCGCTCATCTTTCGTCAAAGTATAGGCCTTCGCGAGATACTCGACCTGCGTGTGCGTCGTTCCGTTATCGAAAGACGTATTCACGGTGTTCCTCGCAGCGAGGACAGCTCTCTTCTGTGAGGGCATGAGGATGGCGAGCATATCGTAGTTCTTGGCCCAGCCGCCGTTGTTTTTCTGAAAAAGGAGAATGTTGTCTGCGATTTCCTTCACGTCATCGGGCGAGTAACGTTTTTGGTTTGAAAGCGGTTCTATGACATGGTCCTCATCCCGAATATCGTACCAGTGGTGCGCACTGTCATAGAAGCCGGAGACATCGACAGTATTTCCTTTGTCGTTCTTTGTTAAATCCTGCGCGCGAATCGACGCCGTCACAAACGACAGGATAATTAAGCAGAAAAAGAGGCGAGACATCATGGCATGCCCTTCATTTAGTGCCGTACTTCTTTACGACGAGATACCTGAGCTCGGTATCACCGACGTTCCTGATGCCGTGTTCCGAATTCGGCGGACAATAGAGGCTTGTGTACGGACCAACGACTCTTGTCCGCCCGTCGAGATCGAACTCCGCTTTTCCCTGAAGCACGAAGAAGAACTCGTCTTCTGCGTGATGGTGCGGCGCATGTGTCGCCTCATGCGGCCGGACGACGCTCAGCTTCAGCGTTTTCCCATCTGCAAACTTCCTGTCCGCAAACCAGTACTGGTAACCCGCCTTCGTCGATTCAACTCTTGCCGGTGTGAATTCATTTATACAGTTGACGATGTCGTACCGGCCCGTGTCCGCCGGTGCAGAATTGTTTGCAGTCTTTACCGGTAAAGTGCCTGAGAACAAAAAAAGCCACATCGACGCAGCTGCGGATAAAAGAAACATCCTCTTCATGCATGCCCTCCGGATTTTTGTTACGGAGCTTCGAGTCCCGATTCGCCCGGCTACCTTAGCTGTCCAGGTCCATGTCGATCACCGGCACATCCCAGTGACCTTCTAAGATCTCAAACCGGCGCTGTTCATCTTTTTTATAGGCCGCCTGATCGGGAAAGAGTTCGAGCGCGAGCTTTTCCTCGCTGAAGCCGTCGTCTGTCGTTTGTATGTTTTTCCAGACGATTGTCACCCTGAAATCCCATCTCCCGTCTTCCGTCCCGTGAAGGCGGGGACGGGTCAGCGCGAGCTTCAGAATCCTTCCCATCTCCAGCTGTCTCTTCAGGAGGGGATGGTGATTCTTTTTGTACAGTCGGATGAATTCGTCGGCATGTCCCCACTGAGCCTTATAGTAGTACTCGACGGTGTAGGGCCTGTCCTTTCCCGCTTTATTTGTTTTCATGCTTTTAATAAATGTGATAAAGAAAGGACTAAAATCCAATTGCGGATAATGCCCTGATTCCAATCCGCATACCGAATCAAGGACTTCTCATGTCACTCAGAATGACCTGTGAGAATCCGTCATATCCGTTTTTTCCGTGTTCCATTCCCCGGTCACAAGAAAAGCCCCGCTTACGCGGGGCTCCCTCAAATCATGATCCCTGGAAGAGTCCTTTACTCGCCGATTTCAACCGCTACAAACCTCGATATATATGAATTCCCCTGCCTGGACAAAACTCTCAACATTACGGCATCGCCCTTATTCTTGCTCTTCAATATATCCGACAAATCCTTCGCCGAACTCACCTTCTGATGGTCGACCTCGGTGATGATATCGTTCTCCAGCAGCGTCCGGTCTGCCGCCGGCCCGCCGGGAGTGATGCTCGCGACAAGCACGCCATGATCGACTCCCGCATCTTTCATCGTCTGCTCGTCGAGCGGCTTTACCGCTATACCGAGCTTCGCAATATTTGACTGACCCGACTCGTCGGGCTGCGCGCTCTCCGGCTGAGCTTGCTGGTCGCCGCTCGCCAGATCGCTCAGTGGGATTTCCGTCAATGTCACCTTTTTTTCGGACTTCTTTCCGTCCCGGAAGACAGTGAGCGTGACGACGTCGCCCGGTTTATGTTCCGCAATCAGGATCTGGATCTCGTTTGCAGCGTCGACTTCCTTGCCGTTGACCGCGAGTATGACGTCGCCCGCTTTGATTCCGGCGGCCTGTGCCGGGCTGTTCGGAAGGACTTCATTCACGAGGACTCCCTCCGGCTTCGGAAGACCGAGGGCGTGTGCATCGGTCTCATCGATTGCGGATTTGAGCTGCACGCCGAGCATGGGTCGACGAACCCTCCCGTATGCTATAATGTCTTCAGCGGTTTTCTTCACGAGGTTTATCGGGATGGCGAATCCATATCCTTCATTGTATCCGGTGCGCGTGGCAATCGCCGCGTTTATCCCGATGACCTGTCCGTGGATGTTGACGAGCGCGCCGCCGCTGTTGCCGGGATTTATCGCCGCGTCGGTCTGAATGTAATTCCTGATTCCCCACCTGTCGGCCGAGACATCGATGTCCCTGCCGAGCGCGCTGACTATTCCCGCAGTCACGGTGGACGTTAATCCGAGCGGATTGCCTATCGCGAGCACCCACTGGCCGACCTCGACACTGTCTGAATTGCCTATCGACGCAATCGGCAGATTCCCGGCATTTATCTTTATCACCGCGACGTCCGTCGTCGGATCCGTTCCGATCAGCCTGGCCGGAAACTCCCGCTTATCTAAGAGTTTAACCCTGATACCGTTCTTGTCCGCATCTTGAACGACGTGGTTGTTGGTGATTATGTAACCGTCGTGCGTCACGATGACTCCCGACCCCATTCCTTTTTCGGGTTGAGGGTTCGGGATATTGAACTGGAAATTATGGAAAAACGGGATGTCCGGCATTTTCGATTTCGGTGTAGATGTGACGGTGACGCTTACTACCGTCGGCGTGACGGCCTTTGAAATCTCGATGAAAGCGTTTTGAGTCTCAAGCAGGTTTATATCGCCCGCCGGGACCGGAGCCGGTCCGCCAAGCTTGACGGTCTCACCCGAATATCCGAAAGTCTCACCCACTCCGTTGAAACTCATAACGAGCAGCGCCCCGAACACGACTCCGACCAGAACCAGAAGCGCCGCGCCAATCAACGTTCTCTTACGCATGTCTATTTCCTCCGACTCGTTTTTGTTGTTACTCATCGATAATCAGGATCCTGAGGAGATCAAATCCTAAGCATCAAACTTCAAATCCTGACCAAATTCAAAAGAAGAAAACACAAAATCCCAGACCCGCTCAAATGGCCAAACGCTGCTCTCACTGACTCCA
>JAJYJD010000238.1 GCA_021789755.1 Bacteroidota bacterium | reverse complement strand
CCGATCGAGTTCTATGTCGGGAAGACACTGGAAACAGAAGAAACAGGAGAGAGATTTAAAGATGTCTCAAGAACAAGGCGTACTGCCCGTCGGCTTGGATGAGGCCGCCGCGAAATATGATGCAAATCTGTTAAGCTACACAGCGAACTTCTTCAACAAGACTTTCGTGATCGCGGAGCTTGAGGTGAGAAAGCTCCGACATGATTATACAGAGTTATTCACTCGTGCGGCGCAACCGGCTCTGTGGATGCTGGTCTTCGGCGAAGTCTTCACCCGCGTTCGTGCCATACCCACCGGCAATTTCAGATATATAGATTTCATGGCACCGGGTATACTGGCACAGAGCGTCCTTTTCATTGCAATCTTTTATGGAATAGCGATAATCTGGGAACGAGACCTTGGCATCGTCCACAAATTTCTTGCAAGTCCTACTCCTCGAGGCGCTCTGGTGCTCGGCAAAGCACTTTCGGCAGGCATTCGCGCCGTGTCTCAAGCCGTCATCATTTATGCCTTATCGCTGCTTCTCGGGGTGAAATTGTCGTGGGCACCTCTGTCAATTCTGGGTATCATAGCTGTCATCGTCATCGGTGCAGCTCTTTTCTCAACCTTCTCTTTGATAATTGCATGCATCGTAAAAACACGTGAGCGCTTCATGGGAATCGGTCAGGTGCTGACGATGCCGCTCTTCTTTGCCAGTAACGCGATTTATCCGATCTCCATAATGCCAGAGTGGCTCAAGGTGGTGGCGCATATAAATCCGCTTACATACGAAGTCGATGCGCTCCGCTCGTTGATGCTGGTCGGTGGAACGAGTATTTACGGTTTACCGTTTGATTTTATTGTGCTGATTTTTTCCATGACTATTCTCGTCGCGATCGGGGCGAAGTTGTATCCCACGGTGGCGCGATGAATAGAGGCAGGAAATCAGATATCAGAAGCGAGATGAGGGAATATCCGGATTCTTGCATCGGGTTCTTAAAATGGAGGAAGAAAAATGCCGCATAAAGAGAATTACGTGAATTTGAAAGTGTCGGACGGAACAACTATGTCCGCCTATGTGGCAAGGCCGCAGGGTGCCGGAAAGCATCCCGGGATAATCGTTTTCCAGGAGGCTTTCGGAGTCAACCCCTACATCCGCAATGTAGCAGACAGATTCGCTAAAGAAGGGTTCACTGCAATTGCACCGGAACTCTTTCATCGGACAGCTCCGGGCTTCGAAGGAAGCTATACCGACTTTCCGGGAGTTCAGCCGCACACTTCGGCGCTGACGAACGAAGGGTTGGAAGCAGACATCAGAGCGGCCTATGAATTTCTGGGGAACGATTCTCAGACAGAGGCTCGCAAGATCTTCTCCGTCGGGTTTTGCATGGGAGGGCGTGTATCGTTCCTCGCGGACACCGTCATCCCGCTGGCCGCGTCTGTATCTTTCTACGGCGGCGGAATCGCTCAGGGATTGCTCGACCGGGCAAAGTACTTACACGGCCCGATCCTGCTCTTCTGGGGCGGACTTGATAAGCACATCCTCCCCGAACACACTCGCGCGGTGGAAGACGCGCTGCGTGCCGCCGGAAAAGAGTTCGGCAACGTCACATTCTCATACGCCGATCACGGTTTCTTCTGCGACCAGCGGGCGGCGTACAACGAGAGAGCTGCCAAACAAGCGTGGCCCATGACGCTGGAATTTTTGAAATATCATCTCAAATAAGAGAAGCGAGAAGTTGGAAGCAAGAAACAAGATGCAAGATGCAAGCAGGCGGATCCTTGATTATGACATCCTGCGTCTCGCTTCTGAACTCTGATTACCAGTTTGAAACTGCATACTGACAAGGAGGCAGAAAATTCAGTGAAACTTGTTCCCGTAATGTTTTTCTTTGCCATCATTGTATCCGGATGCGCTTCTTCTGTTGTGGTGAAGGAAGCTAATGTTCAGTCTTCTTCGGTCGTCATGCTCCGCAAGGAACTGGCGGCGAGATTTCATGATCCGGAGTTCTTCAATGCCTTTTGGGGAGTGAAGATTCAATCTCTAAAAACAGGCGAAATTATCTATCAGAAGAATGAAAACAAGAGCTTCATGCCTGCATCAAATTTGAAACTCTACACGACCGCTGCCGCGCTAACCAGACTCACTCCGGAATTCAGGTACGTTACAAAGCTTGAGACCGACGGGAAAACGGAAAACGGTATATTGAACGGCAACGTGTATTTAAAAGGGAGCGGCGATCCCACCATTTGTGGACGCTACAACGGCGGCAACGTCATACTGACATTCCAGCAGTGGGCAGACAGTCTTAAGGCGGAAGGAATTAACGAAATAAACGGCAACGTCATAGGTGACCACAGTGCCTTCGACAGCAGTCCTTACGGCGCGGGATGGGCAGCAGACTACCAGACGGACTGGTACGCCGCTCAAATCGGCGGAATAGTTTTCAACGACAACTGCGTCGATATGACTGTTATTGCCGGCGACACTGTCGGATCTCCAGCGAAGGTCACCTGGAACCCGCCGACTAAATACATCAGCGTCGTCAATGAAACCGTAACGACTCCACCGGATTCCAATCCCCCGGGTTACTACATCAGTTTTCATCGCAATTGGTCTTCAAACGTCGTGCATGTCAGCGGGGACTTTCCAATAAACCAACCTGCGTGGCATGAATCGATCTCTGTCGATGATCCTGCTCTTTACGCGGCAACTGTCCTGAAAGAAGTCCTGGTGGAGAAGGGAATAAAGGTGGACGGGATGCCGGAGGATATCGGAAGTCCCGGAGCAAAACAGGACTCTGCCGGTGTAACCACTCTGACAACCTACACTTCTCCTCCGCTCTCGACAATCGTGGAGACAATCAACAAGCGGAGCCAAAACCTGTATGCAGAGCAGCTGTTCAGGACGATGGGACTGGTCTTCTACGGCCACGGAGACATGACGACAGGACGCTATGTCGCTTATCCGCTCTACACAAGCTGGGGAATCGACACCACCCGCATTCAGATGCATGACGGGTGTGGTCTATCACCTGATGATATGGTCTCGCCGGCCACTACTGTGTCTATTCTAACGGCGATGTACCGCGGCAAGTACTTCCAGCCCTTCTACGAATCGCTGCCTATTGCAGGTGTCGACGGCTCCCTCAAGTACCGGATGAAAGGAACCGCGGCGGAGAACAATGTCCATGCAAAGACCGGGACCATCGAACATGTCTCGAGCCTGTCGGGATACGTAACAGCCAGAGACGGAGAAGTCTTTGTGTTTTCGATGATGGTCAACCATTTCACGGTTCCAGCTTCGCTGGCAGAGAAAGCAGAAGATGGAGTCTGCGAAAGGCTGGCGAGTTTTTCCAGGTCATCCTCCGAGAAATGAACGACAAAGATTAAGAGTAAGGAATTGGAAGAGGGATCCAAGAAGCAAGACGCAAGATGCCGGAAATCATATCTTTGCTTCTGACATCTTGCATCTGTCTTCTATCATTTAATATCACGAAAGAAATATGAGCACTCTATTATCACCACTCAAAATCAGAGATTTACAGCTTAAGAACAGAATCTTCGTATCACCCATGTGCCAGTACTCGGCGAAAGGCGGCGTGCCGAACGATTGGCACCTGGTTCACCTTGGAAGCAGGGCGGTAGGCGGAGCGGCGCTTGTTCTTACCGAAGCGACTGCCGTTTCTCCCGAAGGAAGGATTTCGCCTGCCGATCTCGGCATCTGGTCGGACGAACAAGTGAATGCTTTCAAGCGGATAACTTCTTTCATCAGAGAGCACGGAGCAGTCCCGGGGATACAACTCGCGCATGCCGGGAGGAAAGCATCCACGAAAATTCCATGGATCGGAGACGGCATGGTGCCGGAATCCGAGGGTGGATGGCAGGTCATCGCTCCGAGTGCGGTGAAATTCTCCGACACTTATCCTCAACCGAAAGAAATGACTAAGTCGGACATAGCGACGGTCGTCCGTCAGTGGAGTGAGGCCGCGCGGAGAAGTTTAGAAGCCGGCTTCCAGGTTGCCGAGATCCACATGGCGCACGGTTACCTTCTCCATCAATTCCTCTCGCCGCTTTCGAATCAGAGGAAGGATGAGTACGGCGGAGAACTCAAGAACAGGATGAGGTTTCCGCTGGAGGTGGCGAAGGCGGTTCGAAGTGAATGGCCGGAAAGTCTCCCTGTGTTTGTCCGTATTTCGGTCACGGATTGGGTCGAGGGCGGTTGGGATTTAGCGCAGTCTGTAGAACTCGCCAAGGAGTTGAAGAAGGCCGGGATTGACCTCATAGATAGCTCGACAGGCGGGCTGGTCCCAGGCGCGAAGATCCCGATTGCCCCGGGATACCAGGTGAAGTTTGCCGACGAGATAAGGAAACAGACCGGCATCATGACGGGCGCGATCGGGATGATCACCGGCGCTGCACAGGCCGAAAACATACTCGTTACCGGCCAGGCGGACGTGGTCTTCATGGCCCGGGAGTTTCTGCGCGATCCGTATTTCCCGCTCCACGCCGCGAAATCGCTCGGCGACGATCCGGAATATCCAAAACAATATATGAGAGCTAAACCCAGATGAAAGTTCCAAGCTCCAAACACCAAGTTCCAAATGCCGCTTTGCGGCATCGCGACACACAAATGATTTGACGGGACAACTACCAACGGCTAAGATTCAAAAAACAAAGCGTAGGGTTGACTTTTGGACGTTGGAACTTTGTTTTTGTTTGGAACTTGTGAGGTGGAATTTGGAACTTCATTCCCAAAGGAGATGCAATAAATGAAAACAAGATTTCTTGGCAATACCGGCGTTAGAGTATCCGAACTGTGTTTCGGAGCAATGACTTTCGGCGGAAAAGGCTATTGGACCTACGTCGGTCAGGTTCAGCAAAAAGAAGCCGACGAACTGGTTAACACCGCAATCGATGGCGGAATAAATTTCTTCGATACCGCCGATGTCTATTCCGAAGGGTTGTCCGAGCAAATTCTCGGCAAAGCGCTCGGAGACAAACGGAAGGATATTATCCTTGCCACGAAGGTCAGAAGCAGGACCGGCCCGGGTCCGAACGACGTCGGGCTTTCGAGGAAGCACATCATTGATTCGTGCAACGGGAGTCTGAAGAGGCTGGGCACCGATTACATCGACCTGTACCAGGTTCACAGTTTCGATCCGAAGACACCGCTTGAAGAAACGCTCGGAGCTCTCGACGATTTGGTGAGAGAGGGAAAGGTCAGATACATCGGCGTCTCCAACTTCACCGGCTGGCAATTGATGAAGGCGCTCTCTATCTCCGAAAAACAAAATCTGGAAAGATTCGTGACTCTTCAGGCGTTGTATTCCCTGATTGCCCGCGATCTGGAGAACGAGCTTGCGCCATTATCGCTTGACCAGAAACTCGGGATTCTTCCCTGGAGTCCGCTAGGCGGAGGTTTTCTAACCGGAAAATACAGGCGTGGCAAGCCTCGTCCCGAAGGTGCTCGCAGGACCGACCCGACTAATCAGTTTCTTCAATACGATGAAGAGAAGGGCTTCGATATCGTGGACGCGCTGGAGAAGATTGCCGGGAGTCACAAGGCGACTATCACGCAGGCGGCGTTGAATTACCTACTCAGGAAACCTGGTGTAACGTCTGTAATAATCGGCGCGAAGACGAAGGAACAGCTGACGGACAATCTGAAGACGACGGATTGGGAAATGACCCCCGAAGAGGTGGCGCGACTTGACGAACTCAGCAAGCCGCCGCGTGTCTACCCATACTGGATGCTCGAAAGATTGTCGCAGGACAGATAAACCCGAGAGATGAATTCGAACACGG
>JAJYJD010000237.1 GCA_021789755.1 Bacteroidota bacterium | reverse complement strand
GAAATTCCAAACGACAGATGAGTTTGTGAAAACCATCTTTCTTTTGAAAACCACCGGGAGTAGCCGGCTCCTGACAAAAAAAGTCAGCCCGTTGGGTTCTTCCGACAATTCCCAGGTGAGCCAGCAGAGTTCACCGTGATCTGGAATGCTTGCCTGAGAACGGGGGAAGGTACAAGCCACGACAGAGGGGAAACAGTCGTCGTAGCCATACACCGGACGATTTTCAAATTGCCCATGCTCGTCTGCGGGCGGGCGGAAATTTGAAGGCGCCGTCGTGAGAAGATCGAAATCGTTATAGGCAATCCTGCTCAGACGCCCCCCATCATCGAGAAGGTACTCAACTTTCCACGGACCGTAATTGAATGTGCTATTCATCGAAACTGAGCCGTGGCCGGATTCCGGCGGATTGAACGGTCTCTCCTCATTCAACTGCCTGCGCGCTGATTCATGAACGGCTTTAGTTCTCGCTATTCCTGAAGAACTTCACTGTCTCTTTGAGACCATCGAGCAGGGTAAAATTGGGGACAAAGTGCAATTCACTTGTTGTCTCTGCGATTGAAGCCAGACTGTCCCTGATGTCGCCCGGTCTCTCCTTTTCATGGAGAATCAGGCTCTTGCTCTTTGTCTCTTCCATTACGATTCTGGCCAGCTCATTCACTGTTGTAGATCTTCCCAGTGCGACGTTAAAGACGCCGACGGCGGAAGCGGTTGCCGCCGATACGTTTGCGTTGACGACGTCTTTGACATAGATGAAATCTCTCGTTTGTTTTCCATCTCCGTAGATGATGATTGGATCACCTTCAATCGCCTTTTTGATGAATATCGGCACTGCCGCAGCGTATTGACTTTTCGGATCCTGCCTCGGGCCAAATACGTTGAAATACCGCAATGCAATTCCTTGCAGCCCGAAATTTTCCCGATACGATGCAAGATAGTACTCACCGTCAAGCTTCGTGATCCCGTAAGGAGTCTTCGGCATCGGCACCATTTTCACGTTCTTAGGAGACTCCGGATTGTCACCGTAGACTGCGGCGCTGCTGCTGTGCACTACTTTTCTGACTTTATGTTTTACCGCGGCATCCAATACGTTTATCAGGCCATTCACATTTATCTCGACACACTCAAGAGGCTTGTCGATCGATTCCGGTACCGAGACCATGGCGGCAAGGTGATGCACGTAAGCCGCTCCTTCCATGATTTCGAAGACGGCTTCTCTGTCGACGATACTGACATTATGAAAATGTATGCCCTCGAATGGACGGATGTTTTCAAGCTTTCCTGTTCTGAGGTTGTCAATCACATGGACTTCGGCGTCGTGTTCGCGCCAATATTCAACGATGTGAGATCCGATGAAACCCGCACCGCCGGTGACAACAACTTTGAGATGAGACATTCTAAATCATGTTCTCCAGTTTACACGTAGGCTGAAGGGTTCAGTCGCTCGACGTCGAACAAATCCTCCGCCAGGTAGACCGCAACTCCGAGAGCGCCGGCTTTATTGCCGAGACCGGATATCGCAAATTTCACATTGCGGTTCAACTGCACAAGCGAATGCTTCATCGCGTTGATCCGTACCGATTCCAGCAGGTGCGGCGCCGCGGTCGGAATTCCGCCGCCGAGAATCACCAGCGCGGGATTCAGCAGATTTATCAGAACAGCGATTCCCGATCCAAGAAATCTGCCGGCATCTTCGAGGATCTCAATCGAGAATTGGTCGCCCTGGCCGGCGGCCTTGAGAACGGCTTCAGTATCTATTTGCTCGATTCCGAGTTTTTCTTCCGCGGTTATTATTGTCGCGGCTCCGTTGGATATCTTCTCCCTGGCAATCTTTGTTATCGCCCTCCCGGAGGCGACCGTCTCCAAACACCCCCTCTTGCCGCAATAACACAGGTCGCCGTTCTTGACAACCTGTATGTGGCCGAACTCGCCGGCATAGCCGTCCTCACCGTAATAGACTTTCCCGTCTATGATGATGCCGAGCCCCAACCCCCACCCCATGTTGACACAAAGGGCATTCTTCACGTCCTTCGCGGCGCCGAACCAGCGTTCGCCGAACGCCATCGCTTCGAGATCATGTTCGATGTGAACGGGCTTGTTGAACCGCTTCGACAGGATCTCACGCGCCGGTGCCTCGCCGAAATTGAAATAGGTTTCACCCAGACCTTCTTTACCTTTTACCATACCGGGGAGGGAAATCCCTATTCCAAGAAGCTTGTTCCATTCTACCTTCGACGTCGAGAGGACATTCTTCATCTCCCCTTCCAGATCATCGATCAATTTTAGATCATTGCTGAGGACTATCGATTTTCTTCTCACGTCCGCAACGATATTAGTCTCGAGGTCCAGGATTATGAAGTTGGTAAAGAGCCGGCCTATGTCTATACCGAGGACAAAACCGGCTTTACCGTTCAGTTTCACGATCGATGGGGGCCGTCCTGCCTGGTTGGCGTCTTTTTCCTTCGGCTCTATTACCAGTTTCTCTTTTCTGAGCGACGACACGATTGTGGAGACGACGGGGAGGGTTATGCCCGTGGCTTTCGCCAAATCAGTGAGGGACATGGGGCCATGGTCCAACAAAGCTCTCAGGATCAGATTTCTTCTGATCTCGTTCTTCACCCCGACTTTACTCTTATTTTCAGAATGCGGCGTTCGCAAAATGTGTCTCCAGATATTGTTTGACCGGCAAGATGTCGCTCTTGCTTGTAAGATCCGGTACGTGCTCCGCAAATGCAAAGGGAAACATGCTCTTTGGATGCGTGCCGATCATCATTTTAACCGCATCAGGAAGTTCCTTTTCATGCCTGACGGAATTATAGGGAACTCTCTCAAGAAACGGGTGAATCATCTCGTATTGAAACCCGAAGATGTTCATGCTCACCCCGATCGATCCATTCTTTCCCCTTGCCGCCTCTATCTCGCTTGCCGATGGCTTCTCAATTATGTCGGTCAGAAAGCCCTCGTCGTCCTTCAGTGTGACCGCAAACCTCTCGATCCGGCTCCGTTCAAACTGCAGAGCGTCGCGGTCATAATCGATCATCGCGTTCCTGTACTCATCTTGAAGCATCTTCTTAAGCGCTTCTACCGAATAAAGGTTGTCGCTGTTGCAGACAGTGAACCTTGTACCGCGCCAATCAGTTTTAAAATTCAGCCCCTGGTAAAGCGCGTCAGCTGTGCCCTGCGGCTTTTCCTTGCCGGGTGGGACCTTCTGCGTCGCATAAGAAATCCTCATCCCATAGAAGTCGTTGTCCCGGTCTCTCTTTCCATAATACCCCCTTATGCTGTCATCTTTTTCACCGATTACAATGAGAATATCTGTGTAGCCCGCCTCTCTTGCATTATAAAGAAGATAATCGAGGAAAGGTCTGTGGTCCCTGCCGACACCGATCATGGACTTGGCTTTGAGATTCGCATCGTTGATCAATGCCTCATCGACCCTCAATTCGGAACCGGCGGGTTTCTTCATTCTGGATGATATGCCGCCGGCGAGGATTACGAGTCTCCCTCCCACAATTAATCGGCTCCCAAAAAGCTGGAGCGTGTACCCTCATCAACCGTCAGCGTGTAAGCTTCCCCGCCTTCTCTTTCTATGGCTTCTTTGACCTTCTGCGGATTGTTGGGCGCGTACGCAAACATGCATCCTCCGCCGCCCGAGCCGTTGATCTTTGCTCCGTAAGCGCCTGCGCTCAAAGCCGCTTCTATCATCCTGTCGATCTTCGGCGTGGAAATCTTCAGCACATCCCGAAGCACCTCCTGGTGTTCGTTCATCAGATTTCCTACGAGCTTGTGATCGAGTGTCGTCTCGTTAAGTGCCTTCAGCGCCTGCATTGTTATATCCCTGTTTCTTATCGTCCCGTGCAGAAGTTCAACTTGCTCGTCGGTCAGGGATTTCGAATAGTTATCTATGCGCGACTCGGATATCGTCTGAAGCGAGAAATCAGGATAGGACTTCCTGAGCTCACCGACGACCCTCTGGATCTGGTTCTTCACTCTGGCCAGTATGAGCTTTGTGTCCTTCGGTTCGCCCGAATTTCCCAATACAAGATTTCCGAGCTTCGGGTGAAGTTTTTTCACCTGAATTTTCGGGTAAGAGTCCAGAAATATTATACCGCCGATGGAAGTCGAATACTGGTCCATCATGCCGCCGGGTTCGGAGAATTCGAGGACCTCCGCTTCGTACGCATATTGAGCGATATCTTCCGGCGAAAGATTCACCGATTGTTCACTCATGGCTGCCAGGAAATTAACCCAGGTCACGACCAGCGCCGATGAGCTTGAAGTGCCGGCGTTGATCGGGATCTTACCCGTAACCGTGCACTCTATCCCTTTCGAGAAGCTCAGTTCATGGCGTCTCAGTACGCTCACCACACTTTTGAAGTAATCCCGGTCGTTTTCGTACTTAATCGGGTCACTCAGCGAAAAGGATTCTTCGCTCTCTATGTCCGGTAAATGGATGATAACACTCGAGTCGCCGCGCCTGTGCCCCTCTATGGAGATCCTTAAAGAGATTGCGGAAGCAATTATTGGAAGATTCAAATAGTCCTGATGTTCCCCGAAGAGACAGACCCTGCCGGGGGTAGATGTTTTCAATTTAGTTAGTCCGTTATGCATTTCATTTCCGATGTTAGTTCAAGTATGTACTGCCAAGATCATTCATAAAGTCATCGTCCACGTCGCGGCGGAGCTCAGTATCGCCATCAGAGTCACTTCAACAGGGGCGCTTCGACATCTTCTTATTTTACTGCAGAGTGTAATGTGATATGGGAATAATCTCCTTCCGAATCGTGGACGGATACGGTTTCGCTGGGACTATCTCTTCGTCTCCGATTGCGATTCCCTTCACGAGACGGGGAGCCAATTCCTGTTTGCCGACAATCCACAAACTGACTCTTCCTCTCTCTTTTCCATTGAACCGGATAGAGCAACTTACGGAATTTTCTCCGCTGTCAAGGGGAGTCGAGACCCAGAACCAGCTGCCGTCTCCTTCTTCCACTGAGGCTGTTTTAGGAGCGCCGTTGACTTTCACTGTAAAGGCCGGCCGCGATTGGTCCTGCAGCTTGAGGTCGGATTCGAGCAGGAACGCGAACGTGGCGCTCTTGTAATCCTGCGGAACGTCAATACGCAGATTAGCCGAGAATTTCGTATTGCCCTTTGCTGCCAGGGGTTGGACTTTCCAGGCAAGCTTCTTCGTCGCTTTGGCGAATTCCACAACTCCCAGATTTTTCTTGCCCACGGACTCGATTCGCTCTTCTTCACCGCGCTTTCCAAAAACGAATAGTTTCCCGTCCCTCACGGAATACCTGACTCCGACAGGTAGACTCTTGTTGATGTCATTTTCCGGTATAAGCTCGGCTGTCAGGACCTCGTAACCGTCGAGGTTCATGGACAGTTCGCCGTCCATCTTCACCGGCCTTGGAAAGATGAAATTGTACGGGTATATCATCTTCACGTAATACCGCGTCTTCGGGTCGATGTCGCCGAGGTCTGGTGTCAACTTTATTTTCACACTCCGGCTCGCAACGCTTGGGTTTCTGAGAAGAATGATCCCTTTGCTGTTCGTAAGGTGAACATAACCGTAAACCTCTCCTTTAAGAGGATCCCCAAGTATCATTCTGGTGTTCTTGAGGACATCTCCGTTAGCCTTTGCCCATTTTATCGAAGAGGCTATCGCGTTCCACTCGCCGGCGGAGAGAAGGTCGGGAGACACATATAATTCCCACATCGTTACACCTCTCCCGAAATACATCATCACTTCATCGCTGAAGGAGCCGAGGGATTCGTTCGCCCCACCTAATT
>JAJYJD010000236.1 GCA_021789755.1 Bacteroidota bacterium | reverse complement strand
GGCACTCTTTCTATCAATGAGTCTCCATGTCCTGCAGGGCGAGCAGTTTTGAACTGGACTTCGCAACTCAGTCAGCGTAACCGTCCGGATGTTTCCTATGCCATGCCCAGGCTGTAGCAACGATGTCGTCGAGTTTGGGATACCGGGGTTTCCAGCCGAGCTCACTGATAGCCTTATCTGCCTTCGCGACAAGTCTCGGAGGATCGCCGGGGCGTCGCGCCTTTTCAACGGTCGGAATCTTCTTTCCCACAATTTTCTCACAAGTATCGATGACCTGGCGTACAGAGTAACCGTCGCCGTTGCCAAGATTGTAAAAACCCGATTTACCGGGTTGAAGGCCCAGAATATGAGCTTGTGCGAGATCTAAAATGTGGATGTAGTCGCGTATGCAAGTACCGTCGGGTGTTGGGTAATCCGTCCCGTATATTTCGCATTGTTTAGTCTTGCCGAGCGCAGCACCCAGCACATTTGGTATCAAATGCGTCTCAGTGCGGTGATGCTCGCCGTACTTTACGCTGGCACCCGCGGCGTTAAAATATCGGAAGGCAATAAAATCCAAGCCGTGTATTCGATTATACCACTGGAGTATTTTTTCAAACATGAGTTTGGATTCGCCGTAAGGATTTATCGGGCGTTGAGGAAGATCTTCCGTCATAGGCTCACGTTCAGGAGGACCGTAAGTGGCGCAGGTAGAACTGAAGACAAATTTCTTCACGCCGGACTGAACGACTGCTTCGAGCAATTCGACGCCGTTGGCGACGTTATTGTGGAAGTACTTTCCCGGGTTTGTCATAGATTCACCCACAAGAGCATTCGCCGCGAAATGCATGACAGCGGCCGGCGCCGCCAATCTGACCGCGTTTAGAATGTCCCCGCGCTCTTCGGGTTTACCGAGTATGAAAGATGCTCTTGGGTCAACCGCTGAGCGGTGTCCCTCGCTCAGGTTGTCATAGACGGTCACCTGATGGCCGGCATTCAGCAGTTCCTCGGTACATATCGAGCCTATATAACCGGCACCCCCGGTCACTAAAATCTTCATGACGATTGTCCTTTCATAGCCTCAAGGTCGCTCGCCTTCTTGCCGATGTCGTGACGGTAGAACATTCCATCGTATCGAATCCCTCTGAGTCGGTCGTATGCAATTTCCGCCGCCTTTTTAATTCGACCGCCCGGATCCGTGCCGGTCACGCCGATCACACGTCCACCGGAAGTTACTATTTTCCCGCCCGATAGTTTTGTGCCCGAGTGAAACACTTTCGACGTGTCCGACTTCATTTCCAGTCCGCTGATTTCCTTTCCGCTTTCGTGATAGTCCGGATAGCCTTTCGATGCCGCTATTATACAGACAGAGGCCGAGGAGTTTAGTTTCAGATTGTACGAGCCTACCTTCCTGCTTGCGCTGGCCTCGAGGAGTTCCAGGAGTGAAGAATCCAGAAGCTGCAGAACAGCTTGAGTCTCAGGATCCCCGAACCTGGCGTTGAATTCCACGACCTTTGGGCCATCTGAAGTCAGCATCATGCCGCAGTAGAGACAGCCTTTGAAAGGAAATCCTTCAGCTGCAGTAGCTGAAATCACTTTTTCTATCACGGAAGACTTGATGGCGGCCATTTCAGATTCTCCCACGAAAGGGGTCGGAGCAAATGCGCCCATGCCGCCGGTGTTTTTGCCCGTGTCACCATCTCCGGCCCGCTTATGATCCTGCGCCGGCGGCAACACGACATAATCCTTTCCATCTGTAATGGCAAAGACCGATGCCTCCACTCCGGCCATGAAGTCCTCGACAACCACTCTTTCCCCGGCTCCCCCGAAAATCTTTTTCACGAAAAGCCTCTCCAGCTCTCCTTCTGCATCTTTGGCCGACTCAACGATCGAGACGCCCTTCCCCGCTGCCAGGCCGTCGGCTTTGAGCACGAGAGGGTATTTCGCTCCGTTGAGGTAGGCCAGAAGTTCTTCGCGTTGTTGTATCGTGAACGACCTGAATTCAGCCGTAGGAATCTTCCAACGTTTCATGAACTCTTTGGCGAACACCTTGCTGGTCTCGAGCCGCGCTGCAAGTTTTCTGGGGCCGAAAATCTTTTTCCCCTTGCTTTCGAACGTGTCCACAATCCCGACTGCAAGAGGCTGTTCCGGCCCGACGACGGTCAAATCGATCTTGCTGTCATCAACGAATCTGAGGAGATGGAGCACATCATCCGAATTCAGATTTACGAGCTCGGCTTGAGCGGCGATCCCGGCATTCCCGGGCGCGCAAAAAACTTTGACTCCCTGGTCGCGCGATATTGCATCTACCAGTGCATGTTCACGCCCGCCGCCACCTACTACCAGCACTCTCAACGCAGAACTCCTACCTTTGCATAAGATCCTCTATAATCGAGCAGAGTCGACAATTCTTTCGCGAGATCGCCCGCCAACTTGACTCTGTCGAAGCCTTTCGCAAATTCCTGATCTATTTCAG
Organism: Bacteroidota bacterium; assembly: GCA_021789755.1. GTDB lineage: Bacteria > Bacteroidota > Ignavibacteria > Kryptoniales > JAKASW01 > JAKASW01. Next base: position 3,372 of record JAJYJD010000236.1, on the reverse strand, counting down.
GTAGCCGATCCTGCTCCCACAAAGCGAAGTACTCTGCGATGTTGCTCTTAATTCCGGCTACATCATCCGGCGCGGCAACCTTCCCGGCGCCCGATTCAAGTATCGTGCTCTTCGCGACGCCGTCCGGAACAAGTCCGAGGATCGGTTTCCTGCTGCCGATGTATTCAAATAGCTTCCCGGTGGAGATCATATCCTCTCCCTTTCCGTTTCCGATCGTCATCCAGAGGACGTCGCTTGCCATCAGATATCTTATCGCCGATTTATGGTCCAGATATCCGAATATCTTTACGGTTTCCTGCAGGCCGAGCGACTCGACGAGTGCAAGGTTCTCTTTTCTGAATGTCCCGATGAACACCGCTTCAATCTTCTTCCTATAACCGGGGTGTTCCTTGATGAACTCCGAAAGAGCGCGCAGAAAGTATTTCGGCGTCCTGTTCCTGTAAAATGTGCCCGAGTAGGTAAACCTCATCTTGTCCGAGTACGGAAGCTTAAGATTGTCCTCTACCTGAAAATCGGCCGGGTCGTAGCCCTGCGGGATAATCGAAATATCGTTGTATCCGAGAAACCGGTACCTGCGAATCATCAATTCCTTGATTCTCCGGTTGATCGTGATCACCCTGCTGGATGTTCTCAGGACCTTCTTCTCCATCCTCTGGTGCACGAAACGGTGGATCGGGGTGAGGTAGAAGTGAAGCGGGTTATCGACCCACGCATCCCGGTAGTCGACGACGAGCGGGACCCCGAACTCACGCGAGAGAATTACGCCGATCAGATGGCAGGTGTAGGGCGGTGCGGTGGAAAATATCACGTCGAAATTCTCCTCACGCATCAGTTTCCTTGCGGCTTTCACCGCATCGTGTTTCCAGCCCACCTTATTGTCGGGTATGAACACGGCCTGACTGATCGCACTTAGGAAATTCCTGAGCTTTTCGTGAGGCATCTTCACCGGCTTTCCTGCCTCGAAAAGTCGTGTGGGGTCGATGGAATTCGTCCTCACGGTGTTTATGTTGCTCTCGTTCAGTTCCCTGAGCATCGAATAGTCGAGTGCGTAGTAGGCCGTCGGGGTTACCGTTAGAACGGTGGGATCCCAATTGTAGTCTTTCAAATACTTCGCAAACTTCAATGTTCTCTGGACACCGCTCAGTCCCATCGGCGGGAAATAATATGCGATGATCAGTACTTTATTTTCCATTCTTCTGACGCCCTTTGTATGAGAGAACAGCAGGCATTAAACCGCATTCAACTTCTGTCATAGGCTGAAATATAGTAGTCCGCTTCCTTGGAAAAATGTGAAAGTTGGACGACGCCTTCCTTCTTCACGAGAAAATCGTCCTCTATCCTCACACCGCCAAGCCGCGGGATATATATGCCGGGCTCAATAGTTATTACGTTACCTTCTACGAGCACGTCCTCGCTTATCTTCGATACTCTGGGGAGTTCGTGTATGCGGAGGCCCAATCCATGCCCGGTCCCGTGGCCGAAGAACTTTCCGTATCCTTTTTTCTCGATATAATCTCTGGCTGCTTTGTCCACCTTTGCGGCTTCCACACCTGCGCGCGCGGAGTCGACCGCTTTCTGCTGTGCATCGTGAACCACGTCATAGACTTTCTTCAGCTCCGGTCTAATCTCCGCCCCTGTCTGAAATGTTCGTGTGATATCGGATGCGTAGCCATCGTAGAAGCAACCAAAATCTATCGTGACAAATTCCCCGCGCGCTATATCCTTGGCGGAGGCGACGCCGTGCGGCATTGATCCGCGGCGACCGCTCGCGACGATCGTGTCGAAAGATTCCTTTGAAGCGCCGAGCATCTTCTGATTGAACTCCAGCATCGCGGACAACCCCGTCTCCGTCTGGCCGACCCAATCCTCCTGTACCAGGACGTCGAGAGCACTGCCACTGATGGCACATGCTTTCATAATTCTCTCCACCTCCGCCCTGGTCTTCACGGCGGCGAGTTTCTCTATGACCTGAGATGTCCTGACAAATTTACAGCCGTTAAGCCTGCTTTCAGCATCGGCGAGAAGCCCGACGGGGAGGCTGTCCTCGATTCCGATCGAGGTATGCCTGCTGCTCGTGAGCCTGAAGAACTTTTTCTTCATGAAGTCGAAGACATTACCGGCGTATATGACGGTCTCACAGCTTGCGACTTGCTGGCTCGCCTGGATCTTGTATCGGGAATCGGTCAGGAAAAATGCGCTGTCCCGCAGGACAAGGCAATATCCAGAAGTGCCGCTGAAGGTGGTGAGGTAACGGACGTTCGGGATATCGGCAACAAAGAATGCGTCAAGAGAATTTCTCCTGAGATGAGACTGTAGTTTCTTTATGAACCCAATCGAGTCTTTCTGCAAGTCGGTCAAATTCATAGATGGTAATTCGGCGCTTCTTTGACGATATCGACGTCGTGCGGGTGACTTTCCGTCAGTCCGGCAGAGGTAATCCTGACGAACTTCCCGTTCTTTTTCAGGTCCCGGATCGTCTTGCAGCCCTGGTAACCCATTGCCGATCTGAGACCGCCGACCATCTGGTAGACGGTATCGCTCAACGGCCCGCGGTATGGAACCCGGCCTTCTATTCCTTCGGGGACAAGTTTCTTAATATCGTCTTCGACGTCCTGGAAATACCGGTCGCTGCTTCCGGCTTTCATCGCCTCCAGCGATCCCATGCCCCGATAAGTCTTATAAGCTCTTCCCTCGTAAAGCATCTTTTCACCGGGGCTTTCCTCCACTCCCGCAAACAAATTTCCAATCATCACGCTGTCGGCTCCGGCAGCAATTGCCTTGGCGATATCACCCGTCTGTTTTATGCCGCCGTCCGCTATTATCGGGACTTTGTTCCTGGCTGCGACCGATGCACACTCCATCACAGCGGTAATCTGCGGGATGCCTATTCCCGCAACGACGCGCGTCGTGCAGATGCTGCCCGGTCCGATCCCGACCTTGACACCGTCCACCCCGGCTTTTATGAGCGCAGAAGTTCCCTCTTTGGTCCCGACATTTCCTGCGACAAGTTGGAGCCCGGGATATTTCTTCTTCAGCATCTTCACCATTTCTATGACGCCGCGGGAATGTCCGTGCGCTGTATCCACGATTACTACATCTACTCCGGCTCTCGCCAGCGCTTCGACGCGATCAAACGTTTCCCCCTTCACTCCGACAGCAGCTCCGACGCGCAGTCTTCCCCGCTCGTCCTTGCACGCGTAGGGGTAGCGCTTTTTCTTCTGAATATCCTTAAACGTGATCAGGCCGCGCAGCTTGCCGGAGTTGTCGACGACCGGCAGCTTCTCGACCTTATACTTCTGCAAAATCTTTTCGGCGTCCTCGAGAGTTGTTCCGACTCTGGCCGTGACCAGATGTTCGGTCGTCATGAATTCC
>JAJYJD010000235.1 GCA_021789755.1 Bacteroidota bacterium | reverse complement strand
AAACACGTCCCGAACTACCGCTTCGTTCGTAAGGCGCTCAAACGGTTTATGCCGGGCGAGGAACTCGAAGACGCCATCGGGGCGGCACGAAATTTCCAGGGCGAAAGGATTCCGACCGTGTTCACTTACCTTGGTGAAAGCGTCACGGACCTTTCGGAGGCCAGGAGTGTTCGCGACCATTATCTCGCGCTTCTCGAGAAGATATCGCTGGAGAGACTGAACATCGAAGTGTCGGTCAAGCTGACCCAGCTTGGTCTCGATCTCTCCGCCGATCACGCTTATGAGAACTTCAAGTCGCTCGCGTCGAAGGCGCGCGAGCTGAACAATGTCGTCTGGATCGACATGGAACGGAGCAACTACGTTGACGCTACGCTCGATCTGTACAGGAAAGTCAAGAAGGATTACTCAAACACAGGAATTTGTCTGCAATCCTACCTGCGTCGCACCAAGAAAGACGTGGAAGGCCTTCTCGAGTTGTCGCCGCTTATCCGGCTTGTGAAAGGCGCGTACAAAGAGCCGCCGGACATTGCCTTCCCGGACAAGAGCGATGTGGACAAGAATTACATTGAAGTCTCGACGATGCTGCTGAAAGGAATCCGTGACAACGGAGTACGGGCCGCGTTCGGCACACACGATACGGTCCTCCACGGAAAAATCATAAAAGCCGCCGGCGATATGGGCTTGCCGAAAGAGAAACTCGAAATCCAGATGCTCTACGGCATAAAGACGGCGGAACAGAAACGGCTTGCCCGGGAAGGCTACGACCTCCGCGTCCTTATCAGCTACGGCAAGGCATGGTACAGATGGTACGTCCGCCGGCTCGCCGAAAGGCCGGCAAACGTGGGATTCGTTGTAAGAAACATTTTGACCAGATGATGAACCGCGGTTGGTATTTGGTGGTTATGAAGCTCCAAGCTCCAACCAAGGAGCTAAACGCAAGGAAAAACATTGAAGCCGCAAACATTTGTCTTTTGATTTTTTAATTAGTTCGTTGGTTGGAGCTTGGAAGTCGGTGTTTGGAACTTATTCATTGAAACGCTTTTCTATTATGAAAGATGAGGCATCACTTTGATCAAAGGCATAATGCCTCCCGTTACGACTCCGTTCGTGAACGGCGAGGTGGCTTACGACAAACTCGCGGGCAATATCAGGCGCTGGAACAAGACCGGGCTCAGCGGTTACGTGGTCATGGGTTCCAACGGCGAGAGCGCGTTCCTCACACGCGACGAGAAGCTGAAAGTTGTCGAGACCGTGAAGGAGAGCCTGGCCGCGGGCAAGATGCTGCTGGCGGGGACCGGTTCGGATTCGATCAGAGAGACCGTATCGCTGTCGAACGATGCGGCGGAACTCGGGGCGGATTACGCGCTTGTGCTGACACCGTCGTTTTATAAGGGTGAAATGAACGGCCCGGCTTTCGTTAGATACTTCACGGAAGTGGCGGACCGGACAAGAATTCCTCTGATCATATATAACGTCCCTAAATTTACGGGAGTGGACATTCAGGCGGCTGCCGTTTCTCAGCTGGCGGAGCACAAAAACATCGCCGGGCTCAAGAATAGCTCCGAGAACGCGGCGCAGACAGCGGAAATCATCGCGTCGGTGCCGGCCGATTTCTCAGTCCTTGTTGGAACGGCATCGGTGCTCTATCCTGGTCTTGCTGCGGGAGCTAGGGGCGGAATACTCGCGCTCGCGAACATAGCTCCGGACGAATGCGTCAAGCTCCAGAAGCTCTTTGAGGAAGGCAAACACGTCGAGGCATCCACACTGCAGAAGAAGCTTATACCCGTCAACAAGGCGGTGACTTCGAAATACGGCGTGCCCGGCCTGAAAGCGGCGCTCGATATGCTCGGCTATTTTGGCGGCGAGCCGCGCAGTCCGCTTGCTCCGCTCGGCAATCGCGAACGGGAGGACATGAAGTTGATTCTCAAAACCGCGGGCCTGCTTGTGTGATGGTGGTTAGAGTATACATGCGTCTTGCCAGCCGGATCACCCTCCCTTTAATTCCCTCCCATCGAGGGAGGGAAACCTCCGGGTGTGGAATGGACGATGAAATGAGAGTGCGAAGTCATGAGTCTGGAATTCGATGTGCGTGGCTGAGTTTTGCGGGTCGCGCCGGCGGGTTCCTCCCCCTTCATGGGGGAGGATTGAGGTGGGGGTGAGGCCATGAAATGGAAAAGCTGCGCATTTGTGGACAAATGAAATGAGAAGCAAGCTAACGCCGATCGCGCGAGGTTTGCGCAAAAGAATGACGGAAGCCGAACGCGTTCTGTGGAAAGTTCTTCGCGGAAAACGGCTTGAAGGTCTGAAGTTCAGAAGGCAGGAGCCCATCGGACCTTTCATTGTGGACTTCGTATGCTTTGAAAGGAAATTGATTGTTGAAGCAGATGGCAGCCAGCATTATCATGGCGAACAGAAGAGCAAAGATGCAGAGAGGGACCGCTGGCTCCACGAACAGGGATTTGAAATTCTCAGGTTCAATAATACTGAAATCATGTCGAGCACCGATGGTGTTATTCTGAATATACTCGAACACGCTTCCGCTCGCTTGTCTGCGTCACAAGCCCCATCTCCCTTGAAGGGAGAGGGTTTGGGAGAGGGTGATGTTGACCGCTGTCTCTAAAGCTGAAAAAGATTAGGAGATGCACATGAAAATTAATTCCTTTCGTCCACCCGACAGAATCCTCATGGGTCCGGGACCATCTAACGTTCATCCTCGCGTACTCGAGGCAATGGCTCGGCCGACCATCGGCCACCTCGATCCGGAATTCATACGCATGATGGACGAATTGAAGCTCCTGCTAAGGGATACTTTCTTGACGAAGAACGAGGTGACGTTCCCGATATCAGGTCCTGGCTCGCTTGGGATGGAGGCGGCCGTCGCCAACATGGTCGAGCCTGGAATGAAAGTTGCAGTCTGCGTGAACGGCGCCTTCGGGGGACGCATACGTGAAATGGTCCAACGCCACGGCGGAATCCCGGTCGTCGTCGAGGCCCCATGGGGCCAGCCGATCGATCCGGCAAAACTCGAAGACGCCCTCTCGCATGATAAAGATGTCAAAGTCGTCGCCTTCGTGCATGCCGAGACATCTACGGGCGCCCGGTCGGATATTGCGTCCCTCGCGAAGATCGCCCGCAAGTATGGCTGTCTTACGATTGCCGACACGGTCACATCTCTCGGCGGCATACCGGTCAGGGTTGACGATTGGGAGCTCGACGTCACCTATTCCGGGAGCCAGAAGTGTCTGTCGTGTCCGCCGGGCCTTTCACCGGTCACCTTCAGTGACCGCGCGGTCAACGCCGTGAAGAACCGGAAGAGCAAAGTCCAAAGCTGGTTTCTCGACATCAGCCTCGTCGTGAGTTACTGGAGCGGCGCGAAACGGACGTACCACCACACCGCTCCCATCAACGCGCTGTACGGCCTTCACGAGGCGCTTATTCTCGTGCAGGAGGAAGGACTCGAGAAAGCGTGGGCGCGTCACGAAAAGAACGCCGCGATGTTCCGCGCGGGACTCGAGAAGATCGGACTCAAAAGCTTTGTCACCGGCGAGTCGAGCCTCCCGGAACTCGCGATTGTCACCGTTCCGGATGGAGTCAACGAAGCTGCGGTGAGAGACCACCTTCTTAACAAGTATAACATCGAGATCGGCGCCGGGCTCGGGCAACTTGCCGGAAAGATATGGAGGATCGGCCTCATGGGCTATACTTCGAACGAGAAGAACGTTAAATTGTGTCTTGATGCGCTGAAGGATTCTATAACGAAATAGATCAAAAGTCAAAATTCAAAGGTCAAAAGTACGGGTCAAAAGCCAAAAGTCTTCTTGATCGACCCAAAATCCAATTTTTAGTTTTGAGTTGTAGTTTTGACTTTCTTAGGACATTCTCCACTTAAAATCAGACAAGGAGTACAGTCACCGTGTCCAATGCGAAATTTGAAATTCCGATGCCGCCTAACGAACCGACGAAGACATACCTTCCGGGTTCACCCGAGCGGGCATCTCTGAAGGCAAAACTCGAAGAGATGCAGGGGAGGCAGATCGAGATACCGCTGATAATCGGCGGAGAGGAAATAAAAACCGGTAAGATCGCGAAGTGTGTTCTCCCGCACGACCACAAGACGGTGATTGCCACGTATCACCAGGCGGGCGAGAAGGAAGTTAATATGGCGATCCAGGCCGCGCTCGCCGCGCGGACGGCATGGGCGGCCCTCGACTGGGAGGAAAGGCTCTCGATATTCATGAAAGCCGCCGCTCTTCTTTCGGGACCGTGGCGCGACACGCTCAACGCCGCGACGATGCTTGGCCAGAGCAAGAACGTGTTCCAATCGGAAATAGACGCCGCGGCGGAGCTCACCGATTTTTTCCGTTTCAACGCATACTACGCGATGGAGCTCTTCGAGCAGCAGCCGCCTCATTCTCCGATGGATGTGCGAAACAAGATGGAATATCGCCCGCTCGAAGGATTCGTCTTCGCGGTATCGCCCTTCAACTTCACTTCGATCGCCGGCAATCTCCCGACAGCACCCGCGATGGTCGGAAACGTCGTCCTCTCCAAACCCGCATCGAGCGCCGTCTACTCGGCATACCATATCATGCAGATACTCAAAGAAGCCGGAGTGCCCCCCGGGGTGATCAACTTCGTCCCTGGCCCGGGCGGAGCCGTCGGACGGCCCGCCATGACGTCGCCTCATCTCGCCGGAATCCACTTTACCGGAAGCACATCCGTGTTCCAGGATATGTGGAAGACTGTCGGGACGAACATCGCGAATTACAAGTCTTATCCGAGGATCGTCGGCGAGACGGGCGGCAAGGATTTTATCTTCGCGCACAAGAGCGCCGACATCGAAGAGCTCGGGGTCGCGATCATCCGCGGCGCGTTCGAATACCAGGGACAAAAATGTTCCGCCGCCTCCCGCTCATACATTCCGAAATCGCTTTGGGCCGATCTGAAAGACTACATGGTGAAGGAACTGAAAACCGTGAAGATGGGCGACCCGCGCGACTTCAGCAACTTCATGAATGCGGTGATCGACAAAGGCGCGTTCACCACGATAACAGGATACATCGATTACGCGAAGAAGTCGGGCGACGCCGAGATCGTCTTCGGCGGGAACTACGACGACTCGAAGGGATATTTCATAGAGCCGACGATCATACGCGCGAAAGACCCGCACTTCAAGACGATGGAAGAGGAAATCTTCGGACCCGTCATGACCATATACGTTTATGACGACGACAAATACGAAGAGACACTCCGTCTCTGCGACGAGACCTCGCCTTACGCGCTGACGGGAGCGGTTTTCGCCCACGACAGGTATGCTGTCGCGACCGCGAACAGGATACTCATCAACGCGTCTGGCAACTTCTACATCAACGACAAACCGACGGGCGCCGTCGTCGGGCAGCAGCCTTTCGGCGGAGCACGCGCGAGCGGCACGAACGACAAGGCCGGCAGCTTCCTCAACATGGTGCGGTGGATGTCGCCGAGGAGCACGAAGGAGAACCTGGTTCCCCCGAAGAACTATCGGTATCCCTTTATGTCGGAGAAATAACCTCCTCGGTCTGTTGAAATCCGGAAAGGGGCGGTTGTTCGCCGCCCCCAACCGTTTGAAGCATTTCTGGAACATATCTTCTGCCCGCTGGAAATTTTCAATAAGGAGTCCGCTTATGAAATACCGGAACTACCTGGTCACGCTGTCCACACTCATCTCCCTTTCTGTCCATCTCCTCATGGCGGGACAAAAGCCGTCGAGCGGCGACGAAGTGAGCGTGAAGGTACTGAAAGTGCCGTCTGTCTCGTCCTCCAATACATCCTACAGCGGAACCATGCA
>JAJYJD010000009.1 GCA_021789755.1 Bacteroidota bacterium | reverse complement strand
GAAACTCGCTTCTTCTCTCACGCACGACCTGAACAACATCGTCGGGAGTATAACCGGTTACGCCGCGCTTCTCAAGAGGAAGCTGCCGCAGAACTCGAAAGAGCATCATTACGCGGAAATAATTGAAAACTCCTCGAGGAGAACAACCGAGCTCGTGAAAGAAGTCCTCGGCTTTTCCCAGCTCGATACCAAAACCCTTGATGTCGTCGACCTGAACGGATTCTGCAGCGATATCGCCGCCGAATTCAGGAAGATGCACGGAGACCGGTACTCCGTCCTCATGACACCGTTCGGTAAGCCCGTATACTCCCGGATCAGCACGTCTCAGCTCAGGCAGGTTTTGATGGCCGTTCTCACCAACGCCGCCGAATCGATGGAAAACGGCGGCACCGTTAGGTGCGTTGTAAGCCCAGGAACAATGCCGAAGTCCGCCCCCGTTCACGTCGGCGGCGGGGATTACTGTTATGTGGAAATCGAGGACCATGGACTGGGTATGGACGATACAATAAAGAGACGAATCTTCGAACCCTTCTTTACAACGAAGCGCGTCAAGATGTACACGGGACTCAGTCTCAGCATGGCGTTCAACATTGTGAAGCACCACAAGGGTTACATCGAGGTTGATTCAACGCCGGGCATCGGAACTAAAGTCAGGATATTTCTTCCGCGCTTCTCCGAGAAAGGAGCATTGCCCGAAGAACATATGACGGCAAATACGTTCGAACCAAAAGGCGTGAAGGTTCTCGTAGTCGACGACGAAGATGACGTGCGCCAGCTTGGTTACGACATTCTCAGCGAACATGGCTACACCGTCATCACGGCCAATGACGGCCTGCAGGCCCTCGAAAGTCTTAAGCAGAATCCCGACATCAGCCTGGTTGTGCTCGATATGGTTATGCCGGGGATGGGTGGAAAGGACACCTGCCTTGAGATTAAGAAGTTATCCCGCGCTCCAAAAGTATTGATCTGTACGGGCTATAGCGAGCTCGCTGATCTCGAGAGCATTCTTGGAAAATATGCCGATGCGTTCATTCCGAAACCCTATAGCACGGGCGAGATGACGAAGGTTGTCGACCACCTCCTTAGTGCTTCAGCCGGCTGAGCTGGGACGACGCCAGCCGGCCCTTTCGCAATCCGAGCGGAAGTGATCCCGTCCGACCTTTCTTATGAGTAAGTCATCAAAAGCTGGGCTTAAACCAATTTCTCAAGGCCCTCAGGCGCGGCTCCAGCCAATTTTTGGAAAACACCAAACAAAGTTTGTGTTGAAGTCAATTCTTAAGCTAAATTTCTTGACTTTCCTGAAGCTTGACGATAATTTGCAGGTCGACTCTCTTGCCGCGTGGAGGGTAGAGGGTCTGGGATTCTTGTCGTTGAAGCGTTTCTGGCAGTAAAATTTACCGTTTAAGCTGATGAAGCTAAAAAGCCGGTTACCACGATCGGCGAGGGCAAGAACGGCGTACTATTCAAGATAAATTGGAGGAGTCGCATGGGATACACTGATACGTTCGTCATGGAAGATACCAAGGCACAGTCAAAGTGGGGCGGCCTCGTCGTGAGGCGTTACTATACCAAGAAAGGGATTCATCCGTTCGATGAAATAAATTGGGAGAAGCGAACGGCTGCAATCTCGAACGAAAAGGGGGAGATAATTTTCCAGCAGGCGGATGTAGAGGTCCCGGATTTTTGGAGCATGACAGCCACTAACGTCGTCGTGTCGAAATATTTCCACGGTCAGCTCGGGACTCCCGAAAGAGAGACAAGTGTGAAGCAGCTTGTCGACCGGGTCGCACGCACGTTCACCCAATGGGGAATACGCGGCGGCTATTTCGCTTCGACCGAGGACGCCTCGGCTTTCTACGATGAACTCACATTTATCCTTGCCAACCAGTATGTCTCTTTCAACAGCCCGGTGTGGTTCAACGTGGGCATTGAAGAAAGACCGCAATGCTCGGCATGTTTCATCAACTCCGTCAGAGATACGATGGAATCAATCCTCGATCTCGCGAAAACGGAAGGAATGTTGTTTAAGTGGGGAAGCGGAACCGGCACGAACTTCTCGAGCCTCCGTTCCTCAAAGGAAAGGCTTTCCGGTGGTGGTACTGCTTCTGGTCCGGTCTCGTTCCTGCGCGGGTTCGACTCATTCGCGGGAGTGATCAAATCCGGCGGTAAGACGCGCCGCGCCGCAAAGATGGTGATACTCAACGCAGATCATCCCGACGTGCTCGACTTCATCAGAAGCAAATCAGAGGAAGAAAAGAAAGCCTGGGCATTGATTGACGCGGGTTACGACCCCGGCTTCAATGTCCCGGGCGGAGCTTACGATTCGGTCCAGTTCCAGAACGCAAACCACAGCGTCCGGGCCACAGACGACTTCATGCGCGCAGTCCTGGAGGACAAAGACTGGTCCACGAAAAACGTGAGGGATGGCAAATCCGCCGGCACGTACCCCGCACGCGAACTTATGCGAGAAATCGCAGAGGCGGCCTGGATCAGCGGCGATCCCGGAATGCAATTCCACACGACGGTGAACGGCTGGCATACTTCTCCCAACACGGCTCCGATCAACGCATCGAATCCGTGCAGCGAGTATATGTTCCTCGATGACAGCGCATGCAACCTCGCTTCCCTGAACCTGATGAAATACAGGAAGGAAGACGGCTCGTTCGACGTGGATTCTTTCCTTCATTCCGTAGAGATCACGATCACTGCACAGGAAATCATCGTCGGCAACGCGAGTTATCCGACCAAGTCCATCGAAAAAAACAGCCACGCATTCAGACCGCTGGGAATCGGATACGCGAACTTAGGTGCACTCCTGATGTCGCTTGGTCTGCCCTACGACAGCGACGCCGGCAGAGCATATGCCGGTGCGATCACAGCACTGATGACGGGAGAAGGCTACAGACAGAGCGCACTGATCGCGAAAACCATCGGCCCGTTCGAAGGATACGAGGTCAACAGGGAGCCGATGCTGGGCGTTATTAGAAAACACAGAGCCCACGTCGACAAGATAAAGGCCGACGCAATCCCCGAGTATCTTACCGAGACGGCGACAAACGTGTGGGACGATGCCCTCACCATCGGAAAAGAGTATGGCTATCGTAATTCACAGATATCCGTGCTCGCTCCGACAGGAACGATAGGGTTCATGATGGACTGCGACACCACCGGCGTGGAGCCGGACATTGCCCTGGTCAAATACAAGAAGCTGGTCGGCGGCGGTTACATGAAAATAGTCAATAACACCGTACCACTCGCCCTCAAAACGCTCGGCTATTCCGAGACACAAATCGACGAGATCGTGAAATACATTGACGACAATGCCACCATCGAAGGCGCCCCGCACCTCAAGGACAAGCACCTGCCTGTCTTCGACTGCGCATTCAAGGCCGTCAACGGCACCCGTTCCATCCATTACATGGGCCATATAAAGATGATGTCTGCCGTGCAGCCGTTCCTGTCGGGCGCAATTTCAAAAACCGTCAACCTCCCTACCGAGGCCACTGTCGAAGATATCGAACAGGCATATATCGAAGCCTGGAAGCTCGGCCTCAAAGCAATCGCCGTGTATCGTGACGGTTCAAAGAGGACCCAGCCGCTGAGCACAAAGAAAGACGACGGCAGCAAGGAAGAAAAGTCGGTATCTGCCACGCGGGTCAGCAGACGAAGGCTCCCGGATGAACGGAACGCCATCACTCACAAATTCAGCATAAGCGGACACGAAGGTTATATCACAGTCGGGCTCTACGAAGACGGCACTCCCGGCGAAATATTCATAACAATGTCCAAAGAAGGCTCGACGATCAGCGGACTGATGGACGGCTTCGCGACCGGCATCTCCCTCGCCCTCCAATACGGCGTACCGCTTAAGGTTCTTGTCGACAAGTTCAGTCACATGCGCTTCGAGCCCTCGGGCTTCACCAACAGCAAGGAAGTCCCGATAGCAAAATCCGTTCTGGACTACATTTTCAGGTGGATGGGATTGAAGTTCCTGCCCCGCGAGGAGCAGCCGGCATCGGTCATCGTCGACTCGATTGTGGCCGAACCAAAGACCGAAGGAAAGAGTGAATTCTCTATTACCCTCGAACAAACCGAAAAGAAAGTCTTTCAGGAGCAGGCAGACGCGCCGCCGTGCCACGAGTGCGGGTCGATCATGATAAGGAGCGGCTCCTGCTACAAGTGCCTGAACTGCGGATCCACCAGCGGCTGCTCCTGATTCGGATTCGTTTTCAAATCGAAGCTGTCCGGAACTTCTCGGGTGTGTTCCTGAAGTGCAACAAATCCCTCGAGGGCGACCTGTAAATCGCGGAAAATCCTGTGGCTCACGGTCCCTCGCCACTCGCAGATGGGTATTTCGGGCGGTCTTGCTTCCGATTCCGAACCCCATAGATCCATGCGTGTTCTTGATCCCTCACTCCTGTGCGGGGGTGTTCGGGAAATGAGAGTACAATTCTCTAACTGCCCACTATTTTCGCAGATCCGTCCGAACCGACTTAAGCGGAGAATAACGTTCAGGCCTTGACTTTCTCGTAGTTAGTTCACAATCTTAGGGCAAGAATCAAGGGGATGTTAGATGCACAAGCACTATTTGCTGCAACAATCACTCCTTCTGGCGCTCCTCACCACGCTTTCGTTTAGCTGTAAATCTTCACCCACAGGTCCACACATCGGTCAGAATCTCCAGCTCTCAACGGATTACGTGACATGTACGGAAGTCTCGCTGAAGCTAGCGTACAGCGGTCAGCCGTCAGTGGTCAGCGGCGGAGAGTTCAAGATGACCAGAGACGGCGATACGGTCCTGACAGGAAACCTGACCGGTTCGGATACAACGGTAATCGACACGACCGCAGAACCGGAACAGGCCTACACTTATAAAGCGTACCGGTACATTAGAAACCAGGTATCGGACACAAGTCTGCCTCTTCAAGTTACGACCATGGACACGACGAGCAGCAACTTCACGTGGCAGACATACACATTCGGGAATGGCGTTTCATCGAGTGATTTTGAAGACGTGGCAATAATAAACGACACTCTTGCATATGCTGTGGGTGCCATATACCTAAACGATTCGACGGGACACACGGACCCGTTGCCGTACAACTTGGCCGTCTGGAACGGAGTTAGTTGGCAAGTCAAGAGAGTGAGCGTGCCATTCAGAGGTTACACGGTAACCGTACCGCTCTACGGCACTTTCGCCTTCTCTCCAGCCCAAGTTTGGTTAGTTGGAGACATTGCGGTCTTCGGCAATGGCTTGTCCTGGGTCTCCAACGACATTCGCTCTCTTACGGGCGACGATTCCCTCCTCTGCGAGAAGTGTTGGGGTAGTAAGTTCAACGATATGTACTTCGTAGGATTGAATGGAGGTATAGTTCACTACGACGGATACACGTGGAACAAGATCGAGAGCGGAACCACTCTGGATGTTCATGACATTTGGGGAGTCACCGACAAGAACAGCGGCAGCCAGGAGGTACTTGCCGTGGGATCCGACGCATTTACGAATAACGGTGTTTCAATCCTTCAGTTGTCCGCGTCGGGTGCTTCGAGATTGCAAACGTCGACATTGCCCACCACAACGCTCGTCGGAATCTGGAGCGCAGACGGGAAGGAATGGTATGTGTGCGGGGACGGTCTTTACATAAGCAGAGGACTCGACCGGCCCTGGCAACACATTACAGATATTCCATCTATTTTTTCGGAATCTGTTAGAGGGACCGGGCCCAACGACGTCTTCGTCGTTGGCGACTTCGGATTAGTTAGTCATTTCAACGGGGTGAGATGGCAGACGTTCCCTCAGCTATCCTTCTCGAACGGACAATATAATTCGGTGTCGGTGAACGGGAACACAGTAATAGCAGTTGGGGAGGTCGGATCGTATGCAACGGTACTTATCGGGAAAAGATAAGAATTACCTGAAAGGAGTAAATCATGAGAGGATTTATGGCGATTTGGGGGAATTTGATTCACGGGCGCAAGTTTACAACCGGAGCTATCCTTTTGGGCTTGTTGTTAGCCCCTTCTCTCGTCCGTGCACAGTCTACCTACAGTGTGTCTCTCGTTGTAAGCGACATGCAGTGGTACTACAAGGACAAGAGCGGAAATGACGAGTGGATATGCCGGATAACCGCAGTCGTTGATTCCGATGGTGTCCAAATTCCCCAGAGATCAGATTTCCGTTACACCTGGTGGTACAAGAGCACCGGTTATTGGCAATCCACGCCTCTCGACTCGACTGCGAGTTTCGTCACTCCGGACGGAATGCCGGGCCAGCGTTATGACAATAAGGTAGTTGTGCAAGGATCCGACTTCAGGGATAGTGCTGAGGTCGACGACGTCGGTTGGGACGGGACACCCCAACAAGTGCCGGTTACGCTCTACGTCGGAGGAAATGTGCAGTCCAACGACACGTTGATTTATCACTTCAGCTACGGCTACCCAGACGAGTACGAAGCTGATTGGAACACGCCTCTTGAGGCAAGTATGCTTGTCCTGTCTCAGAACCAGGACGAGTACATAAAGTCGCAGCCCCAATATCTTTCATCTTCAGAGACTAAATTCAATTATTGGAACACTTCCGGTGAGGTTGATAATTTCTATACCGTTTTTGTTGATTCGAATCTCACAAACCTCGCGTGCCATTACGTGGCTGTCTACGGAGGCCCGCTCGTTAAAGACTCGCTTATCGGATATGCCACACTCACAAATGATTCTGTCGAGTTCAAAGACCCATGGCTTGTCGATTCGAGCGATTCACGTTTCTATGATAACACCTACGGTTACCACAACCTGGGACAAGCCAAGCCTTTTCTCGCAGGACCGTCACCCCTGCAGATAACACTCTCGTCGAAATTTGTCGGTGTGTTTGAAAATCAGAACGAGACTTTTAATCCCTCGCTTCCCATCTATTCAGTTCGGGCACCACTCATCAAGGAGATAAACGGGTATGCCGCTTTCTTCGCCGGGTGGGATACGTCAGGTGTAAGCATAAGCGACCCCGGGCCTCAAGCGAATGGCTATGATTCCATCGCTGTGGTTTTTAAATCTCCAAACTCCACGGTCACAGCCAAGTATAGCAATTCCACGGTCACCTACAGCTCTACGATTCCCTCCGGCACCTGGCCCATGGCAGGCAGCGTGACGATACCGTCCGGAGTGACATTAACCGGCAGCTCCGGCGCGACAATGAAGTTTCCATCCGGTGCAACTCTTGTCACAAACGGCGCGCTGAACGGAAACGGCATGACGCTCACCGCATCATCCGGCACATGGAGAGGAATTACCGCAAGTACAAGCGGCGTTTCAATTAACAACTGCACCATCTCTTCAGCTACTTCACCCATAATAATGTACTCAGCGAACGTGACCGTGTCGGGCTGCACTATAAATAATTCCGATTTCTCAGGCGGTGGATCCGATTCCGCAGCAGCTATTCAGGTCTATAGTTCATCTCCCACAATCACAAACACAACGATAAACGGCCAGTCTACTTCGTGGAGCGGAGTCCGTTTCAGCACAAGCAGCAGCGGTACACTAAGTAACTGCACGATACAAGAACTTGGCGCCGGACATGGCGTTATTCTCCAGGGGAACTCGAGCCCGACGATTACGGGCAACACAATTGAACACAACTGCTACGTAGGCATAATAAGTTCTGATGACGGCACCGGGGTTCCTACCATTGAGTCGAATACAACCGACTACAACGGATCCGATGGACTCGCCTTTTATACTTCCGATGCTTATCTGCTTGAGGATGCAGCTTCAAACAACAATGTCGGCATCTATTGCGGGACCGGATCGCAGATTTGGACCGGGAGCCAAAGCGTCGCCGGAGGAATTACAGTGACTAACAACAAGTACGGCATTATCGCCAACAACAACTGTGTAATTGATTTCGGCCAGTACACGGGCAGGTGGTACGTGGGAACATGCAACCAGATCTACGGAAACACCTCTTACAACGCAATCTCCGAAGGGAGCACCGGAAGCACGATCACTGCGGATTATGACTGGTGGGGACAATATCCGCCCGATGCGTCAAAGTTCTACACTCAAAGCGGATCTTCGCTGGATTACACGGGCGCATTGTCTTCTCCTCTTAATTGCCCGATCAGCGGCGGACCTGTGGCTCAGGAAGTCAATCAGGAAGGAGCCGTAAATTCCGCAAGCCCGCTTCCCTCCGGAAGTGATCCCACATCTCTTTTTCAGTTCGCGGAACAGGCAGGCGCGGAAGGAGAATATCCTCTTGCAGTTGCTGCTTACAGGACCCTCCTAGGCGACAGCATAAGCACGGAACTTAAAGTGAGGGCACTGGCACGGTTATTCAACATGTTTCAACTAACACGAGACACTACAATCATTGCAGATCTGCAGTCAGCAAGCCAATCCTCAGGTGCACTCGGAGAAAATGGCGAGGTCCTATTGGGCTATGCCTACGAATCGACAAACAAGACCTCGAAGGCGGAGACAACATTGAACGACGTGATTTCGAAATATCCCGGCACGGAATCTGAAAAGCAGGCGCTCATCCTCCTTGCGTCGATGCGCTTTTTCGATCCCGCTGTTGATCAGGTGTCTTCTACCGCGCTCAGCCAACTGGTTACAGAGTACGGATCGACAATGGATAAGGGTGAACTTCTGGCATTAGGGTATAGTAGTGGAGGCTCACAGAGCGCTGCAAGTCCAGCTGCTAAATCTGATTCTGAATCCGTAGCAGCCTCCGAACCGTCACTCGAGAATTATCCAAATCCGTTCAATCCGACCACAGTCATAAGCTATAAGCTTTCAGCGGGAAGCGATGTGACTTTGAAGGTCTATGACATACTCGGCCGAGTGGTGGCCACCCTGGTCGATGGAGAAGAGACCGCGGGTCCTCATGAAGTCGTGTTTGACGGCTCGAGGTTTGCCAGCGGTGTTTACTTCTACAGGCTCACGACTCCGACTTATTCGAAAGTCACGAAGATGTTGATGTTGAAATGACGAAGTCGTTTCGACAGAAACCCCGCGGCTCTTTAAGCGGGGTTGATGATCAAGTGACTTCGTCGTCTAAAGCCACAATCTTATCAACCCGCCATTGTCGAGGAGTCCCGCCATCGAGCGGGACTCTTCTACTGTCGGCCGATTTCTTTCCCTAGCTTTCTCGCGTATCATGTCACACAGATTCTTATTAATATAAAAGCACGATGTTTCTCCCGGCAATCTTAGGCATCTTCCTATTCCTTGGGCATCCACAAGGTGTGCCAGCAGGACCCTGCAGCCAACCGAAGATTATCGATCAGCTCCTGAGCTGGGGGTACCGAACAATCCCTCATCCAAGGAAGATCGAAGCAATAATTATCCATTCTTCATACAACATACTCACGCCCGATTCGTTCAGCATAGCGGGGATACTCCGCGAATACAAGCAGATCGACGTCAGTCCTCACTACATCATCGGGAGAAACGGCGACATCTACAGGCTGGTCGCGGACAGCGACATCGCTTACCATGCCGGAAAGAGCCGGCTGCCTGATGGGAAAACTGACGTCAACTCGGTTTCTATCGGAATAGAACTCGTGAATACAATCCACGATTCGCCTACAAATGCCCAGTACGCCTCTCTGGTTCTTCTCGTCAGATGTCTCGAAAGCAAGTACAGCCTAAAATATGTCCTCGGCCACAAGGACATTGCCCCCGGAAGAAAAACGGATCCATGGAATTTCGATTGGAAAAAATTCGACGAAATGTTGGGGCGGGCCGCACGGGGGCGCTCCGCTCAGCCACGCTAATTTGCCCTGAATACTATCCCGCGCTTCTCGAAATCGCCGAATAGCTCCCTGTTCCCCACAAACTGTACCGCATCCCAACCCATTTTAGCGCCTCCCGCGACATAATCCGGGATATCGTCGATGTAGAAGTGCCGCTCCGGTGCTGCCCGCGTAAATTCCTCCACGGCACGGTATATCTTCTCCTCAGGCTTCACCGCCCCGACCTCATGCGAAAGCACGAGTTTGTCGAACAGTCTCAGGAAATCGTAGTCCTGCCAGCCATACCGCTGGTGAATCGCATTCGTGTTCGAAAGCAAGACCAGTCTGTGGTTCTTCTTGAGAACAGGGAGAACGCCGACCAGCACCTCGTTGACCGTGAACATCTTGGAGTAAATCTCGAAGAACCTCTCCTTCGCAACTTTGTGTTCCAGTACGCCCAGCATGATCTCGGCGAATTCGTCCGTCGACAACTCCCCGCGTTCGAACCTCCTGTGAACGTCGTAGTTGTTCCTGTAGAACACCGCAAACTTCTCGCCGAGTCCGTTCTCAACACTGTCGAGATTCTGAAGAATTATCTTATAATCGAAGGGCAGCAGCACATTGCCCAGGTCGAAAACGATTACAGAGTTCTTTTGTTTCATCTTGATGAATCTTTCTGAACTTCTTACCGGTTGATTGTCGTTGACTTGATTATGTTCGTTAGTTAGTTTGCCAGCAGGAGCCGGCCTTCAATGTCACATAATACAACTCGACAACTAAATAATAAAATACTGCCGGTGCTCTTCTTCATTCTCCTCGCTCGCGGAGCTGATGCGCAGGACGTTGTGGTAACGACGGCCGCCACGCGAATTGACTCGAACGTTGTCTGGCATCCGCCCTCGGATTTCAGGAAGATTATGGGCAGGAGATGCAGCGCTCTTGCCTCCCCAAATTTCCAGAGGTGCTTCATAAGTCTGATGACAGATCTCGGCGCATCTGCCGAAGCGGTCAGGTTCGCAGCGCTGACCGACACCACGGGCTATGTCCGGCATTTCATAAATACCGGGATCGTCGATGTGGCTTATGTCTCTTACCCGTTCAGGGCCAACGAAAACTTCGGCATATCTCTCGTTAACGGCATCCCTGACATGATCGACGTCGACGATTTTCAGTTTGTGGACCTGACCACACTTAAGAAAGATTCGGTTTACCTCGACATCGTGGGCAGGTTTCCCGATGCCTCCGTTTGGCCCGGCGACAGATTCGCATTCGACCAGCCGGTCTCCCAATCACTAACCGGCGGCGGTCAGAGATTCATTGTGAGTTACAATATCCGTAACGGCTGCCATGCGTGCGAGCAAATCGGTATCGCGCGATTCGCATTCGATTTCGACAACTATGGGAAGTTCGAAGGAACGCGCTTGCTGGACGTGGTTTCCCTGGTTCGCTGAAGCATACTGCCGGCTTCAGTTGATTGTATAACCGACCTCCGCGCTTATTTCCGACAATCCGGGAAGGCTTTTTGATGCGGATCCGACCGAGATTTCCCTGTTTCCATGGTAAATGTCCCTGCCCACTTTAATGCCGACCGCAAAGGAGCGCGTCAGCTTCCAGTTTCCAATTATGAAGAGCCGCCCACCGTCCCCGTAAAGGAAAGTCGACCCCATCACGTACGGGAGGTCGCTCTCAACCGTATAGAACGCGGATTTGTAAGAATCAGTCCGGTAGAAGCAGAGTCTGGATTCGACGGATCCCTTCATGAAATTCCACCGACAACCGAACTGAAACATTCCACCCTTTTCCCCGGATGAAATGAAAACTCTTTCCGTTCTTGCTCGAATTGAAAAAAGGGCCCCGAATTTATGTACGAAATCGATCCTGAAACTCTGTTTCGAACCCGCGATAACGGAGAGCGCGACGGGAAAATCAGTAAAGGGTATAAAAGGGTCTTCCTTAGTCTTGTATTTGTATCGCAAATACAAAAGCGTGCCGGTACCTTCGAAAATCCTTTCTCTCGTGAGCGATATGTACGAATCGACAAAAATCTCCTCGCCGCTCCGGTCGGGTTCACCTGAAATGGATATGATTCTGAACCTGTCGTAATAGAATCCGAGCTTCACAAAATCGATGGGACGGAGACTTGCACCGAAATAAATTCCTTCCTCGGGATTTGTGGGAAAGCTTTCGGACATAGGACCGCTGTAATTCTGAACTATTTGTGAACGAAGGATGCGCGCCCCGACGGCAAAACGTGCATCATCGTAATCCAGACTGACATTCGACGTGAAGGAGGTGGATCTGTCAAACAGGATCTCTCCGGAGAAAGCCAGACGACCGACGTGCAAACGCGCGAATGATTCGAGAGCCAGGATTTGTTTGCCGTAGTAACTCATGAACGGATGGTCGTAGGAAAAGTGAATCGCCGAAAAGCCGCCGTTCAGCGCCGGGGCGTCGTAACGCACGACGCCCCCTGCGATTGTCTCGCGCAGCTTCCCTCGCGAAGCGGACGAAGATAGAGTCAGACCCGAGTAATCTATCGAAGTGACGCAACCTGCGCTGTCAATCCGTGCTGTAAGGTCCTTCATTGAAGTGAAGACGGTAAACTCGAACCCTCCCACCGGAACGGCAAATGCCGCGCCTCTCAGAAACTTGCTTTCTCCTTTCGATCGATATGGCCTGAGAGAATATGCTCTGGTCGTGAACAGCGGCGTGATCGCCCCTGCAGATTTGGATATCATTCCGCCGCTCGAGAACAGCAGTCCGTTACCGAGACTGAGGGCGTAATTCCCGACATTCACAGCCGAGAACAGCCAGACATTTTGTCCGGCCAACGCGAACGAATAGAAGTCGGCATAATTGCTTTCGCCCGGATCTTTGTCCGTGACTGCGCAGCCTTCGAAATTCCGATACGAGAATTCCACCCGCTGGAAGTTCGATAAGCCGTAGTCTCCGTAAGCGCCTTCGTAGAGGGAGCTCCGCTGGGGAGAAAAGGCGGCGTAAGAAGTCATCTCGGCACTCAGCCGGTTGTTCTCCAAAATCCTGGTACGCCGCATCAGTGCCGACATTTGCGCCGGTGTGATGCCGTCTATATTTGAAATTTCCTCCAGACTTCGGATGAATATATTCCTCTCTCTGTATGCAATAATTGAAGCTGCGCTCGTTTCGTCAATTCCGGCGATCGACAGCAAATCTTCCAGTGTCGCTTCGTTGATATCGATCGGGGTCAGTATATCTGCGACATCATCCGAGTTAGTCAGGACCGATTCGACAACATTTTCTTCCATCACCTCTTCTTCCCCCGACTGGGCGACCGAGTCTCCCGTATCCAGCACGAGTGCCAGCACCAAGGCGGCGGCTACACTTTCATATTTGACCCCGGCCCCAGACAAGGATTAAGCCTCCGTGCTCTATCTTCGCCGCAGAGATTCTCTGTAGCGTTGAATGTTCTCGAATTCTGTTTTCCCCCCGCCCAATTCGATCGAAACGCCCAGGGAATGAGTGGTTCCGAGCACCTGGTGGAATGCGGCTCCATACTCGATCTTGAAGGGAGAGATCTTGACTGAAAATCCGGCGTTGAATGAGCTGGTTCCGCTGGCACTTCCGGCGCGCAACGTGACAAAAGCGGCCGGAGAATATTCTGCCGCGATGCGGGTGGCGGACGGGAATCCAATTTCCTTGAAGTATTCGATCCCGACGCTCAGTTCATCCGATACATATCCGATGCCTCCTGCCAGCGACTGAGGAAGCCTGTCGTTCGACAATGTCATGGAGGCAGAATTGAAGTTGGTCACGCAGAGGCCAAGCGCAAAATGTTCAGATAGAAACATCCTGCTCCCAACATCGAGACTTACCGCCATGTCTGTGCCATATTGCTCGATGAAAAGATGATTCAGGTTGATATTCGAGCCGATAAAAAGAAAATCCGAAAGCGGAAGAGACACGCCGGCGCTCACAACCGTCTCGCGATAGATCTCGCAACCGAACGACTGAACGGCGCCGGAAAAATCCACGCCAAGCATATGGTCACGATACGCGAGACCCATCGATTTGACTTCCTGCAGACCGAAGGTGGACGGCACATAGAAGAGTCCGAGTTCCGCGATGCTCGCGGACCGTGCGGGATTGGAAAAGAAAGACCACGCATCCTCGCCGAACGCGCTCAGCGCACCGGCCGCACCGAGGGATCGCGCGCCGGCATACCGGCGCTCAAAACCGGCAAACGATTCCACGGTTGCCGACACAGTTAGAACCGATAATGTGGAAATAAACGCGACACGACCCGCGATATTCATAGACCACATCCCTTTTGAAGAACAAAAAGAGATTACCCGATCATGTTCGGGACCCGGAACGCAACGTCAAATTCCGGCAGGCTATCGCCTAGTTCATGTACTTTGAATAAGTGGATTGGTGCGACTGGTCGACTATCGACAGCTTCCCCAGGATTCCTTTGTCGGGATATCCCTTGAGGGCGTCGGCAATCTCGAGATACTTCGCGTCGAAGAAAACCCTTATCAACGCGCTGCGCGATCCCGATTGTAACACTAAGTCCGCAATCTTGTTCAATGCATTGGCAATTGTAACCTGTGCGGAATCGCGCTGGGTGCTGAGCAGATCTATTCCGTTATATTCGTAATCGTAAAAGGCCGTCCTGAAAATATCGTATTTACCCGATAAAACATCGTTGACGAGCGCATATCGGGAGTAACTTCCCGATGTACTTGGCTGCCATCCCTGCGGGTAATTCCCATTCTCTCCCTGTGCCACTATATTGGAGGCTTTCTGGTAAAACCTCGTTCCGCCGAGCGGATCGTAAGAATCGAAATCGAAGCCGAGAATCACATACATATAATAGTCTATGAATCCCGTGAGGGAATTGAAATGGAACTCATCGTGCAGCAGGGGCTGGTCCTTCGTGTATGCAAACTGCCAGGAATTATCCAGCAGGCGCACCATCGGAGAAATGTTGCTCGACTTATAGATCGGCCGCTGGCTTCCGACGAATGCCTGTGCCGAGTAGACTCCGTTAGAAGCGGAGAGAAGGTATATGTTCAGCGTGACCTGAATTTTCGGGCCCTTGAAATCCTGGCCAGTCCATCTGTAGCTGTTGATATAGTTTTGGATTGCCGGCCCCAGGTCAATGACGTTTTCTCTGTCTGTTCCGCTCAACGCGTCGTAGTTCAGTGTTACGGTAGCATTGATCTCCTGAGCGGCGGCGGCGGAGAACGACATGATCGATACCATCAAAATGAGCCATTTCATAGACTTCTTCCTCCGCGTCCAATTTAGCCTTCAGGGTTATGTAAGGCAACATAAAGGCAATCGGCCGGCAAGAAATGAAAAGAATTAATGTGACCTAAATCGCTTGCCAATGAGGGATTTAGTCTTTACCTTTATCCGAAATTTGTGGCAAGAGACAACGAAGGAAATAAAACAACAAAACAGGAGGGAATACCAATGGTGAAGTTTCTAAGGAGTGCCGGTGTTTTGGTAGCGATGGCACTATTACTCGCGAGTTGCTCCAAAAGCAGCAGCACAAGCCCTAGCGGCACTGCGCCAAAGCTCGCCGCACCTACTTTTTTTGGCCCGGACACTTCCGCAGCGGCCGACACCAGCTACGGGGCGTATTATGCCAACTATGTCGCCACCCTTTTCAACGCGACGTCTTCCACTTATATGGGGTTCTTTACAGGGAATGGGACACAGACCGGCAATACGTGGAGCTGGACTTACACCTATAGCGGTTTCACCGCAACCTGGTCTGCAACCTCAAGCAGCAGCGGCTACGACTGGAAGCTCATGTATAACGGCACGCAAGGAGGCGTGACTTTCAGCAACTGGACCGCGCTTTCCGGATCGGAGACCACGGACGGAAAGTCCGGAAGCTGGACGATTTACTATCCGCCGACTACTATCGCTGCGTACCAGGTTACGTGGTCGACAGCATCCAGCGGCATAATCACAGGGACGATCACCATAAACAACGATACAACCGGAGCGATGGAGGAGAAGCAGGTCTTCACAAACAATCCGGACAAGAGCGGCGAGTTGAAGGTATACACGGGAACCGCTCTGACGCTGGATGTGATCTGGACCTCAACGGGATCAGGTACATGGACAGAATGGGATGATACTGGTACAATCATCGGCGCCGGGAGCTGGTCGTAAGTTCTCGCTCATACAGTTGGCAAATAGAAAGCCCCGCGAGAGCGGGGCTTTTCTTTTCTTCAGGATTGTCAGAGAAGCGTTTACTTCTTCCCCTGCATTTTCTTTTCGAGGAACGGCGAAAGCAAGTCTATCGGCACGGGGAATATAGTCGTGGAATTGTTCTCGGATGCGACTTCCACCAGTGTCTGTAGAAACCTGAGCTGAATCGCGACAGGAAAATCGCTGATCACCTTCGCCGCATCGGCGAGCTTCTGCGACGCCTGGAACTCTCCTTCGGCGTTTATGACCTTTGCTCTTCTCTCCCGTTCAGCTTCGGCCTGACGCGCCATCGCGCGCTGCATCTCGACCGGCAGATCGATCTGCTTGACTTCAACGTTCGAAACTTTTATTCCCCACGGTTCCGTGTGGGTGTCGATGATCACCTGGAGCTCTTTGTTGATCTTGTCCCGCTGTGACAACAGTTCGTCGAGTTCCGACTGTCCGAGAATACTGCGGAGGGTTGTTTGTGACATCTGGCTTGTCGCAAAGAGATAATCCTCTACCTCGACGACAGCCTTGCGCGGATCCATCACCCTGAAATAAATCACCGCGCTCACTTTCACAGAAACGTTGTCACGGGTGATAATGTCCTGGGGCGGCACATCCAGCGCAATAGTTCTTAGACTCACGCGAACCATCTTATCGACGACCGGCACAAGAATAATGAGACCGGGTCCTTTTTCGGCGATCAATCTTCCGAGCCGGAAAATTACCGCTCTTTCATATTCACGCAGGATCCTGATCGCGCTTGCCAGAAAGAAGATTACAAAAATTATTATAATTGCCAACGCAGTAGACATGTGCGCCTCCTATTCCTTGGGTTTGACTTTCAATGTCCAATTCTCAAAAGACTCGACGACAATTTCCTCCCCCTCCTTCAGCGTCCGATCCGCCGTGGCTTTCCAGATTTCGCCGTGGACTATCACCTGTCCAGTCGTCCCCGGTTTTATTGCGGCCACGACCTTTCCGGTCTCACCGAGCATCCCCTTGACTCCCGTCGTCGGTTTTCGCTGCTGCGCCCTCAGCCCGAGGCCTACAACCCACAGGAAAAACACCGTTGCGACAACAACCGTGGTAATGATCAGAGTAAGGGAAATACTTACGAGTTCGAAGGGCGAGCTGATTAACATTAAAGAACCGAGAAACATGGAAATCACTCCGCCGATCGCGAGCAGACCGTGGCTCACGATCTTTATTTCCGCAATGAAGAGAATTACGGCGAGCAGAATCAGTGCGAGGCCCGCGTAGTTCACCGGCAGCGTCTGGAACGCGTAGAAAGCCAGTATCAGCGAAATCGCCCCGACTACTCCGGGAAATATCGAACCCGGATTGAAAAGCTCGAACATGATCCCGAATATGCCGATCATCATTAAAATATATGTGATGTTCGGATCACTGATCACACCGAGAAATTTTTCTCTCCAGTTCATCGGGACGTATTGTACCTTCGCATCGGCAGTTTTCAGGGTGACCATACCGGTGCTTGTCTCGACCTGCCGCCCATCTATCTGCTTCAGAAGCGAATCGAGATTCGGAGATACCAGGTCTATCACGCCCTGCTTCAAGGCTTCGGATTCCGAGTTCGAGATGCTGTGCCGAACCGCATCCTCAGCCCAGACGGCATTCCGGTGCCTCTTCTGGGCGATCGCCCTCACAAACGCAGCGGCGTCATTCGTAATTTTCTCCGACATGACTGACGTTGTGTCCGACCCGATTCCTCCCCCCACGGGATGCGCGGCACCTATGTTGGTCCCGGGCGCCATGGCTGCTATGTTCGCAGCCAAAGTTATGAATACTCCCGCTGAACCCGCCCTCGATCCCGCCGGATAAATGTATACAACTACCGGTACGGATGAGCTGAGGATGCTCTGAACTATCCTTCTTGTCGATTCGAGTAATCCGCCCGGTGTGTTCATTTCGATTACCAGAGCGGACACATGTTCTTTTTCCGCCGATTCCACGGAGTTGACGATATACTCCGCGCTTGCCGGACTGATAGCGCCGTCGACACGGATCAACATTACATTCTCGCCCGCCTGCAAGCCTCCCGCAGCAAAAAGCGATATCAAAAGAGCGGTTTCCAGTTTCACAGAAGTATCTTAACTAACAACGTTGGAAATATCAATTGAATTGGAAAATGAACGATAATTCTTGCATAAATTCCATAAATTAGGAGCATAATGATTCCGTCTCCAACTTTTGAACTCGAGAAGATGCTTGTCAGAGAAGGGATAGAACTTTTAGCGGGGGTGGACGAAGCCGGAAGGGGGCCGGTGGCCGGGCCTGTAACCGCAGCTGCTGTGATAATGCCTGTAGGTGAACTGATTAAAAACGTGAGAGATTCCAAGCTCCTTTCGGAACGGCAGCGGGAATCGGTGGCAGAGGCTATCAAAGAGAGAGCCATTGATTTCTCCGTTGCGCATGTGTCAAACGAGACGATCGACTCGGTGAATATCCTGAATGCCACCCGCCTCGCCGTGCGGACAGCCGTCGAGACGCTGAGAATTAAACCGCAGGTAATCCTGATCGACGGCAAATTCCTGAACCTGAAAGACAGGACCTGCATATCGATAGTCAAGGGAGACTCGACGATCTTTTCGATCGCCGCGGCTTCGATACTTGCAAAGACCGCCCGCGACGCGCTAATGCATTCCTATTCGACCGAGTTTCCGAATTACTCATTTGACAAGAACAAAGGCTATCTCACCGCTCAACATCTGCAGGCGATCAGAAGGCACGGTTTCACTCCAATCCATCGAAGAAGTTTCTCGTTTTCGGTCTGAGGGCTGGTCCTGTGAGTAAGATCCTCGGTACGAAAGGTGAGCGGCTGGCTGAGGAGTTCCTGCGCAAGAAGGGGTATGAGATACTCGAACGTAATTTCAGGTACGACCGCGCAGAAATAGACCTGATCGTCAAAAAGGAAAGCACGGTCGTGTTTTGCGAGGTCAAGACCCGAAAAAGCGACGTGTTCGGAGTCGGAGAAGACGCCGTCGACCCGAAAAAACGGAACCAGATCAGGAAAGCCGCCGAAGGATATATATCCGGAAGGGGATTGGAAGATAGCGAGTTCAGATTCGACGTGATCGTTGTCGATGTGGCAGAATATTCCACACGGATCCGCGTAATCGAAGACGCATTCTAATGCGACGGTAACGCAACTCATATAAAAAAAGGCCGTCCGATCGGACGGCCTTTTCTCAACGTATCTATTCCTAATTATTACTTAAGCAACATCATCTTCATCGTTCTAACATAACTCTTCGAGGTGAGTTTGTAGAAATACACCCCGCTCGCGACCTGTGTACCGGATTCGTTCATGCCGTTCCAGGTAAGCTGGTAAGTCCCGGGAACGTAATTCTGATTAGTCAGCACCTTTACAAGCTGGCCGATCGAATTATAGACGGCGACGTTCACGATTCCCGTTTTCGGAATCGAAAAATTAATCGTCGTCGTCGGGTTGAACGGGTTCGGATAGTTCTGCTGTAAAGCATAGGAAGTCGGTACCTTGTCGTCGAGCACCTTTACGCCCGTGAACGCACCGATCGCCCTCGTCAGCAATGCGAATGTGTATTTTGCGTTGTGAATGCCGTAGCTTCCGTCCTTAGAGATAAGGAGGTAATCCCAAACTGCACCGAGTTGACTCTTCGTAAGGTTCTTCCCGACCGTCGGGCTGCTTGGATTTGCAAGGACCGAATCAGGAATGAACAATGCCAATTTGGCGAGAAGGGCCTTCACTTCTGTCTGCACTCCGGGAATTGGACCGCCGTTGGCGATGTTGGCATAATCGTAAGGAGCCGGTATCTGATCAAAGTCTGTGATCGGGCCGTGGCAGGACTGGCACGCCGTCGTGTTGTCTGTCGTGTCGCCTATCGCGTCAGCTCCGCTCATCTTCCATGTGTGACTGCCGAGCGAGATTGCCGCGTTTGCATCGACCGTGTCAGAAGCCATGTGACATGTGACGCATGCGTCAGTGAGTTGAGTATGCGTGTTCAAACCGGCTATCGAGCTATCGCCGAACTGGTAGCCGTTCTGGCCGAAGAGCACATCGGTCTGCGGTCCCTCGTGAGGCCCGAAGTAGGATTTCCATCCGCCGGCAACAATGGAATTAGCATTGGAGCGTGAGCGGTGGCAGTTCATACATAGCTGACCGGCTCCACCCTCGCTTATCGTGTAGCCGTTCATCAAAGGATCTGCCGTGACCTTCCTCAACTGATAAGGATTCGTCGCATCATGAGGGTTGTGGCAACCCTGGCACGACAGTGGCATGGCGGCATATGACGGTTCGAGTGCATTACCGCTCGCGTAATCGACGAACCCACCAACCGTGTGACATCTCGCGCATGTGGCAGTTCCGCTTGTAACATACGAATCGGAGGCCTGAATCGCCGACATTCCGCTGTCATGCGGACTGCTTGTCCACTCTCTGCCTATGCTGTGGTGGGGAGGGGCATCGTGGCACTGCAGACAGACAGATGCGTTCAAGGATACAGATATCTTGGAGGCATCACCCCAGTGCTCGCTTCCGGCGCCATGGCAGCTTTCGCAACCGATCGTACCCAGTTGTGCGAGCTGTGCGGAAGTATGATACAGATGCGCAAAGTTGGTGTCCGCAAGAGTTGACGGGAAGGTCCAACCGGACTGGCTGGCAACTACAGCGAAGTTTCCATTTGCTGCACCTGGGTTGTAACCCGTCGTGTGACACTTAATGCAATTCTTGCTGTAGCCACTTCCCGCCGGGCCGACACCGTTTACGTTCTCCTTGAAGAACGAGGCGTGCCATGTGTTCATCCAGTGGGCGTAGTCAGCTGTCGGATCGAGACCCAGACCGGTTAGCGCTCCCTGGTGGCAGGTCCCGCATTCCGGAGTTGTGGCCGTCGCGCTGTCGTTGGTCACGATGCCCATCGAGCCGATGCCGACGTAATCGGCGGATGTCAGGACCGACGATGTGGTGGAAGTCCCACCTGCAGTTGTTATCGAAAGATTGATCGTGTATTCACCCGTCGTATCCAGTGTAATTGTCGTGAACGGTGTCGATGCACTGTCAACGGTGGCGTGGCCGCCCACCGGGTCAACTACCGACCATGTTACAGTCTGGATGGTACCTCCTGCAGAATCGATCGCCTGAAGATAGACAATTGTCTTTTCCCCAACAGTGCTTAAGCCCGTGGTTGGGTACATCGAACTGCCTTTGGAACCATAAACCTGAGTCAGGGTGTAGGGAGTCATCCCAACAATCTGAATTCCGGCTTTTGGTGCCGTCGTCTGCGGGAAAGCTAATCCAGCTGCGAGGAATACCATCACCAACGAGGTAAAAATTCGTTTCCTCATAGCTAATTCTCCTTTTCTAGTGCTTTTGGCAATAATTAGGAAACTCAAAGCATATTACAGACGTGAACATGCAATTAAGATGCCAACCAATATGGCCATTACCGTCTGAAACTTGTGGAGAAAGGCGGGAAACTAATTGGACCTAGTCCACGCTCATGTAGGATCGATAGTATTTTGCCTTATTGCTGGGCATTTTGGGACAGGGCACACTTCAAAGAAATGGCCGCCAACTGCTTAAATGACGGCCATTTCATAACCGACTATTTCATCGACAATCCGTCCCGGGAGGAACGGGGCTTTGCGCAGGGTCCCGTAATACCTTGGGTTAATCGGGACCAACCGACCGAAGTCGTTATTTGAGCATCAACATCTTGCGCGATTGCGAGAAGTCTCTGGACATGAACTTGTAGAAATAGATGCCGCTCGATACTATCGAACCGGAAGAGTTCGTACCGTCCCAGGCGACCTTGTAAGTTCCCGGCGTAAAGTGATTATCCACCAGCGTCTTCACCAGCTGACCGATCGAGTTATAGATCGCGATCTTGACATTGCCCGATTTCGGCACGGAGAAACTGATCGTAGTCGTCGGGTTAAACGGGTTCGGATAGTTCTGTTCAAGCGCAAACGCCTGCGGAACCTTGCTTGTCACGACCTCGACACCTGTGAGAGTACCGAGTGCCCTGGTCAGAATCGCGAAGGTGTACTTCGCATTATGAACGCCGTAACTGCCGTCGTTGACGACATAGACGTAATTGTAAACGGCCTTCAGGTAGTTCGGGTTGCCGGCTATCGCGGCGGAGTCTGTTCTGACAGCACCAGTCGTGTCTTTCGGCAGAAGTGCGGCTAATTTCGCCAGCAGGCCCTTGACCTCGGTCTGAACACCTTCCACTTTTCCGTTACCGTCATAGTCGTCTCCCGCTTTGATGTCGTCAAAGCTTCCCATCGGTCCATGACAGCTTTCGCAAACAGCGACGTTATCTGTGATAGTCCCCGTGCTGTCGGGTCCGCTCATCTTCCATGTATGGCTTCCGAGCAGATACGCCACCTTGCCGCTCGCAGCCGACATGTGGCACGTTACGCATGCGTCTTCAAGCTGCGCATGAGTCGATACACCCGTGATGGTCTTGTCGCCAAATTGCACGGCGTTCTGGCCGTAGAGCATATCTGTCTGCGTGCCGTAGTGGGGCCCGTAGTGGCTTGCCCACTTCTTCGTATAAGTCTCGGCATTTCTCCGTCCTTTATGGCAGTTCATACAGAGGCCGCCGTTCCCGGCATTGGGGATCTGGAAACCGTTCATCAGAGTATCCGCGGTGACTTTGCGGAGTTGATGCGGGTTCGCCGTCGAATGAGGATCGTGACACGATGCACAACCGATCGGCTGCACGGCCTGCGTTCCAGATATTTTCTGTCCTGAAGCGTACAGGTAAAATCCCGCGCCGTTGTGGCACTTGGCGCACGACGAGTTGTTCACTCCTGGATCTTCCTCCTGGACTGCATTCATACCGTGACCGCTGATCGAATATTCTCTGACGATCGAATGATGTGTCGGCGCGTCGTGGCATTTGGCGCACACTTTCACATCGAGAGAAACGCTGATACCGGCGGGGGGAGCGGCGGGGTGCTCGCTGCCCGGACCGTGGCAACTTTCGCAGCCGATCGTGGCGAGTTGCGCAAGTTGGTGAGACGTGTTGTAGAGGTGGGCAAAGTTAGTGTCGACGTATGACGACGGGAATTGCCAGCCTGATTTCGTCTGCACATCATAGAAGCCGCCGTTTGCTGCGTTCTTATCGTAGCCTGTGGTATGGCAGGAGATGCAGTTTTGGCTGTAGTGTGTCTGCCTCGGATCCGTTCCGTCGATAGCGCCCTGGAAAATCGAGGAATGTGGAGTCATCGACCACTCCTGGACCATTTCAAGATGACACAATCCGCACTTGGGATCGTTAATGCTGACGCCGCCACCTCCCATGAAGCCGACTCCCAGATACGTTGCCGACGTGATGGTATCCGATACTGTTTCTGTCCCCCCCGATGTGGTCACGCTGACCTGGATTACATATTGCCCTGTGGTATCGGGCCGCATGGTCGTGAACACGGCCGCGGCACTGTCGATGGTCGTCGACGAGCCGGCCGGTCTGCTGAGAATAGTCCACGCGACCGACGTGATCTTCCCTCCGCTCAAATCTTCCGCATTCAAATAAACAATTGTGCCTTTGCCCACTGTGTTCAGCCCTGACGTTGTTGTCCTCGTACCTTGAGCTCCATAGTGCTTCGCGAGCTCAAATTGCGACATGCCCATTATTTCTATCTTTGGGCTTGGGGTTTGCGACAACGCACGACCAGCGAACATCAGCAAGGCCATGGTACAAACGGTAAATAGCTTACCCATGGTAATATCTCCTCGTTTTATGCTGACTACCTGTTATTAAGCTCCCTGACTGTGAGCTCGCTACAAATGTGCAATTACGGTGCCGACAGACGTCGTGGTAGCTTGTAATTTACTTAACAAAAACGCAAAACGGGGATCACCGCGGGTGTCGGAAAATCCCTCAAAGTATCGGGTTCTGGAACAAATTACCCCAAGACGGGCAATATTAGACAGAAGGAAGCTGTGTCGGCTTTCGCCACACAAAGAAGCGGTATGTTCTGGTATCACATCCCGCCGTCTGCATTTCGAAAACTATCCCGCTCAGTACAAGAACATCGGCTTGTCAAGCAGGTGAGCGACTTTCGGCTTGTACTCCTGAGCATCGTATAACTCATCGACATCGACACGCTTCACGCCGCTCGCAATGCTGTCGATCGGAATGTGTGTGTACTTTCCTTCCTTCAGCCCAACCATCCGGCCGTATTGTTTCTTTATGATGAGATCGGTTGCAAGGTTCGCGTAGCTGATCGCGACCATTCTGTCGAGTGCATCCGGCTCACCGCTCCTCATTAGGTATGCAACCTGTTGATAGATGATCTCCGAGCCGGTTATCTGCTTCAAAGCATCGCCGGTGATCTGGCCGATTCCGCCGAGTTTCTTGTGACCGTAAGCGTCAGCCTGACCGTACTCGACGATTTTTCCGCCCGTCATCTGTGCGCCCTCCGAAATTGTCATGATGGCATAGTCGCTCGGGTTGCGCTTCTTGTCTTCAAGCAGGAGTTTTGCCAGTTTCTCCGGATCGAACGGCACCTCCGATATTATCGCGCGGTCCACTCCGGCAAGGTACGCAGATATGAGAGACGTTTCTCCGGAGTTTCTCCCGAACAATTCGACGACTGCAATCCGCTCGTGAGATCCGGCCGGAGTTCGCAGCGCCGTGATGAAGTTTACGCTCCTCGTAACTGCCGTGGAGAATCCGATACAGTAGTCGGTTCCGAACACATCGTTGTCCATCGTTTTCGGCACTGCGACTACGGGGAACCCTTCTTTGTGAAGGCGGACCGCGTAACTCAGAGTGTCGTCGCCTCCGATAGGAAGCATGGCGTCGATCTTCAAATGCTCAAGCACTTTCAGGACATGAGGCGTGAAGTCGAGCGGCGGATCGTCTTTTTTCGGAGGATGCTTCGCATCCAGCAGGAAATCCGGGACATCCTTCGGTTTCACCTTCGACGGATTGGTTCTCGACGTATGAAGGAACGTACCGCCGGACCTGTCCACCGTCCGTGTATTCTGTTTATTCAGCAGTGTGACCCACTGCTGGTCCCCGTCCTTCGAGTCCATATTGTAATACAGCAGCCCGCCCCAGCCGCGTTTAATGCCGATGACTTCGATGCCGGCATCCTGTGCCCGGTAGACGGCCGCTTTAATGCACGGGTTTAATCCAGGTACGTCGCCACCGCCCGTCAAAATTCCGATTCGCATACATTTACTCCTTTGATTGAAATTGAGTTCGTGACGAATTTATCATGTAAGGGATGAACATTTGAAAACGTCCCGGGACCTACCGGCGAATATTGAGGATCACGTTTCGCTCATACTCCGAATGAAACAGCGGCGAAGAAATAAGAAAATCCGCGGATGCTTTGTTCGAAGCGACGGGAATATTCCAGACAACGGCGATGCGAAGAAGCGCTTTCACATCCGGATCGTGAGGCTGCGGTTCAAGCGGATCCCAGAAGAAGATCAGGACGTCGATTTTGCCCTCCGCTATCTTCGCGCCCAGCTGCTGGTCGCCTCCGACCGGACCGCTCATCATCTTTTTTATTTTCACTCCCAGCGCTTCCGACAACAGCTTGCCTGTGGTGCCGGTCGCAAAGAGTTCGTGGCTTTTCAGCGTGCCGGCGTTGAACTTAGCCCACTGCAGCAGCTCCTCTTTCTTGTTGTCGTGTGCGACCAGGGCAACTCTCTTCCTCGGGTTCATCCTGACACGTAGATTTTCCATTGAATGCTCCTGCTGTTTGTGGAGTTGCGGGCGCCGGTCATGTTCGGGACTCCCGGATGGCCGCCGGTTGAAGTTAAAAACGATCGGTTCGCAATGCCAGAATTTGTCCCGGAAGATAGCCGGAAGATTAACTTTTCAAGTCGCGGCGGTGAAAAAACCGCCGCAATCCTGACGCTGAAGAGTTCCTTCGTCGACCCCGAACTGATCAGTCTAAGCTTTGAAGCCTTCGGTCAGCTCGCGTTTTTCGGAATTTGAGTAGACCTTGAAAGAGTTCACCGGCATTGTCGGGTCGGTTTCGAGTCTGATGATCGCCTTGTTCTTCCACATAAGGCTCGACAGATGGCTCGGTTTTCCTTCTTTAAGATAGAAGGCAACATAGGGGTGGACCGTGAGTTTGAAGAATCTCCCGCCGTGTCCCTCGGTCCTGAACCTTCCAAACCAGCCGGTTATATCGGTGAGGACGGTGGCCCTGCTCTGGACAATGCCGGTTCCCGCGCAAACCGGGCAAGTTTCGCTGAAAGACTGCATTATGCTCTGCCTTATCCGCTGGCGGGTGATCTGCACCAGGCCGAATTCGGTCATCGGAAGGACCGTTGACTTTGCCCTGTCTCTTCTGAATTCTTTCCGGAGTTCCTCATATACTTTGCGCTTGTTCCGCTCGTCGTCAAGGTCTATGAAGTCGATGACGATGATTCCACCGATGTCCCGCAGTCGAAGTTGTCGGACAACTTCACGCGAGGCTTCCATGTTAGTGCGCAGCGAGTTCTGCTCCTGTTCCCTGCTTGCGGCATAGCGGCCGCTGTTGACATCGATCACGGTCATTGCCTCGGTCGCGTCTATGACGATATACCCGCCGGTTTTCAGCGGAACTCGTCTGCCGAGCGATTCCTGCATATCTTTTGCGACACCGAACACGTCGAAGATCGGCTGCCTTCCGCGATAGAACTCGATCTTGTCGACAAGATTCGGCGAGAACCACTTCACGTAAGTCGTAATTTCCTTGTAGAGCCGTCTCGAATCCACGACGACCCGCTGCACTTCGTTGTTGAAGAGATCACGGATCACGCTTGAGACGGTGGACAAATCTTTATAAAGGAGGATCGGGGGTTGTTCTGTCTTCAGGCTTTTCTCGATTTCCCGCCAGGTCTTGATTAGCTGACCGAGGTCGTTCTTCAAGAGTTCTTCTTCTTTGCCTTCAGCGACAGTCCTGATGATCACACCGAACCCTTCGGGGAGCATACTCCTGATAATTCTTCTCAGCCTCTTCTTCTCACGGAAATTGTAGAGTTTTTTGGAAACGCCGATGCGGCCGTCGAATGGGAGAAGAACCAGGTATCTTCCCGGAAGCGATACCTTGCTGGTGACACGCACACCCTTCTTGCCGACGGGCTCCTTGGTCACCTGGACTATTATGCTCTGGCCGCGGTCGAGCTTGACTTCTCTTTGAGGCGGGCGGAAGCTTCTTTGCTGGACGGGTTGAGGACGCTGGGGTGGTTGCGGGTGCGCGGGGTGTTCTGCCGGTGAAGCGACGGTCACCTTTTCGTCGTCATCGTCGTCATCGTCGTCCATTTCGGATTCATCTTCGCCGATCAGCGAAGAATACTCGTCTATATTGGGGTCGACGTCGGAGAAATGGAGAAAGGCGTCCTGCTTGTGCC
This sequence comes from Bacteroidota bacterium, assembly GCA_021789755.1. Lineage (GTDB taxonomy): Bacteria > Bacteroidota > Ignavibacteria > Kryptoniales > JAKASW01 > JAKASW01. Next base: position 1,189 of record JAJYJD010000009.1, on the reverse strand, counting down.
CGATGTCGATGAATGCCGCCCGGATGCCCGGCATAACTCTTGCAATTCTCCCCAAATAGATGTCGCCGACCATCCGCTCTTTACCGGGAGTGTCGACAAAGATCTCTGCGAGCTTGCCGTCCTCGGTAATTGCGATTCGTACCTGGTCGGCAGTCTCATTGATTACGATCTCCTTCTTCATAGATACCTGCTCTGTTCTTTTTGAGCGGAGATCGGCTTAGACTGTCATCCAGATACTCGATCCGTGACCCTGCGATGTGATTCCCCAAAACTCTTCTAGAGTGTATGTGACGATGGTAAAAAGAAACCGCGCCGCTGTGAGGCACGTCTGTCATCTTCGTATCACAACCCGGAGATCCTCCGGACACTGCAAAGATCGCGACCGCCTGAAGCGATCCTTTCGAGGTGAGAAATGAATTGGAATTCCTGCCGCTACATGGAACGGCCTCTCTCCCCGAATGATAGAAAACACTCTCATGAACACACTGGAGATAGTCTGAAACGACTCCGCAAATAGTGTTTAGAAATGATTTGACGGATGAAGGGATTATCCCTTCCCCAAATGCTAAAACCGAAGAAACCGATAACGACACTGCCCGGAAGCCGGCCATGGATGCGATACCTGACCTCTCAAAATCCGATTTCCAGCCTGCCATGCTATGTCGTTTTAACACCGATATACCGATTGTTGAACTTCAAAATTTTTAAAGAGCCCCCGATGCCGCATCCGTTTAACTGCGACACATCGGGCGGTTCTATCGAGCCGTGAAAAAAAAGAGAGGCCAAGCTTACTGTGTCACACGGTCAGTACGCTTACCGTTGCTTCCTTCCGGACCTGGCGGGGTTCGGCAACCTTCCGTTGCACAGGACTTGACCTCAAAAACTCATTCCATTGCTTTCATTGAACTAAAACTCTCCTGTGGAGCAGAGGGGAGTCGAACCCCCGACCTCCAGAGTGCGATTCTGGCGCTCTCCCAACTGAGCTACTGCCCCTCGTCTTCCTCCCTCTTTCCTGATGTAATGCCGAAAGAGGCCGGAACACGAAGTTTTCAGCGATTTTCACTAACAATTTAACACTGCGGCTATAGGAGTGCAAATGATTAAAAATCCCGGAGAATCAAGATTGTGCCGTCTATTCGCCGAGCCGTTTTCCGGCCACGAGGTAGTTTCTGACGTAATCTTTTACCGC
>JAJYJD010000008.1 GCA_021789755.1 Bacteroidota bacterium | reverse complement strand
CGGCATTTTTCCCTGTGCAGACACCATCCAGCCCTTGTCTCCTGCGACCACCATCCGCATCTCTCCCATCGGTGTGGTGATCAGTTGGTGGATGCGGTCAGGATACACGATCGTGGCTTCCCCGGTTATGCTGATATCGCCCATCTCGGTCGACTGAACGAGATCGAACTTCATCCGGAGGTTTTTGATTGCATTGTAAGCACCGGTTCCTCCGCATGCCTCGGCGGCTCTTGCAATATAATCTTTACCTTTTGCGAGAGACTCCGGTGTGGCAGCAGGCACGGCGTCACTTATCGGTGATGGAATCGTGATATCGATCTCATTCACTTCACCCAGCGACGAGAGAGGCTCGCCGAAAGCATCTTTGTTGCCCACAACCAGGATCTGAAGCTTGTCGGGCCTCAGGTGGCTCTTCGCAACCCTGAGCACGTCATCCTTCGTGACTTTCTCGACCCCGTCCTTCAACCGATCGATGAAATCGAGGGGATAGTCGAAGTACGCGTACGTCATCATCCTCGTCACTATTTTCGATTTCGAATCGAAATTGAACACAAAGGAATTGAGGTAGCTGTCTTTGGCACGCTGCAGCTCCTCATCGGTGACCGGTTCTTCCGTCATTCGCTTGACTTCATTCAGCATGAGTTTTATTGCGTACACGGTCGATTGCGATTTTGTCTGCGTCCCACAGTTGAAGACTCCGGGATGGTCGTAATCCGCCCCGTAATATCCCCACGGCGCATAAGTTAGTCCTTCCTTGGTGCGCAGGACCTTGAACATCCTGTCCGAGGAGAGTATCTGGTTCATCACAACAAGAGCAGGGTAATCGGGATCGTTCAGAAGCCCGCCGATGTGACCCATCTGAATATGACTTTGATTTACGTCGGATTTTTGAATGAAGTTGACCGTGTATTTGTACTGGTAATCGACTCTCGGTGGTCCGGAGAAATCGGTTTTCACCGAAGGCCATTTCGCGAATGCCGCTTCGAGCTTCTTCTGTATGTCCTTCGAATTGAAATCACCCCAGACTGCAAAGACTATGTTGTTCGGATGGAAATAATGCGCGTAAAATGCCGTAATGTCGTCTCTGGTGATGTTATCGACGTTCGCGTATTCGGGATAGCGCGCGTAAGGATTCGTCCTGCCGTAAATCAACGAATTGAACTCCCGCCCGGTAATCTCCCAGATGTCGTCGTTTCGTCTCGATATTCCCGATCTAAGTTCGATCTTTGCTAGGTCGATCTTATCCTGCGCGAATGCAGGATGCATCAGGATGTCCGCAAGTATGCCGATTGCTTTGTCGACATCCCCTTTCAGGACGGACATTGAGACATAGCCGGAAGTCTGGTCGATGCCGGTCTCGACGGAAGCGCCCATTGTCTCCAGCATCCTGTCGATGTCGTCACCGCTTCGGGATTCGGTTCCCCCGGTTCTCAAAACGGTCCCGCTGATAGATGCAAGACCGACCTTATCGCCCGGTTCGTAAATCGAACCGACTCTGACCATTGCCCGCATGTCGATCGTCGGATACTGATGGTCCTCTACCAGATAAACCTTCATCCCGTTCTTCAAAGTTATCTTCTGCACATCGGGCATTTGGACCTTGTGAAGCGCCGGGAAAGAAGTGACTTCCTTCGGAGCTTTCTGAGCGAAGGAGATTCTGCTCAAGCCGGGAATGATGAGGACCGATATTGCCAGGCAGTTCAGGATTAAAGATATTCTCTTCATGGCTGTATCCTTTCATCTTCAGGGATAAGTTCTCCGATGGTTTTGTTCGTCTTGACGAGATATTTTTGAGCGACATTCCGCACATCGGAGACGGTCACCGCATCTACGTCCTTGATCTGATCGAAAGTCCTCTGCCAATCGCCAAGGACAATTTCATTGTAGGTGAGCGACGCGGCTATGTTGGAGTTGTCTTTCATTCCGTCTATCAGGCCTTTCTCCGTGGATACCTTGTACTTGGTGAGCTCATCGGCCGTGACCGGCTCATTCACGACTTTCTCGAGTTCATCCTCGATTGCCTTCAGGCACTCTTCATTGGTATGTCCCTTTGACGGAACTGCAAAAACTGCCAGCAGGTTCGGATACTTGTTTCCGGGGAAGCCGTTGAAGGCACCGACCTGTATGGCGATCTTTTTCTCTTTTACGAGAGAAGTGTATAGTCTCGACGACCGGCCGCTGCCGACGATATTTGCAAGCGCGCCAAGCGCGGCATCGTCCTTGTCTCTAACGCTGGGCCTGTGAAATCCGACTATGACCAGCGGCTGCGACTGAGCTTCAACGAAAATATGTCTCTCGCCCCATTGCACCGGTTCCACTGTCCGCAGCGGTTCCGGCTTTGGCCCGCTCGGGATGCGGCTGAAGTAAGTATCCGCCATCCTGAAAACCTCATCGGCATCGACATCGCCGACGATAGCTACGGTCAGGTTGCTCGGGCTGTAAAATTTGTGGAAGTAGTTTACGACATCCCTGCGTGAAATATTCCTCAGGTCGGACATGTGCCCGACGACTTCATGGTGGTACGGATGCGACTTAAATGCCGCCGCAAGAAAATCTTCAATCAATTTTCCCACCGGCTGAGTCTCGATGCCCAGCCTCCGTTCTTCCATGATCACATCCCTTTCCTGGAAAAACTGTCTGAACACGGGGTCCATGAATCTGTCGGATTCCATCGCCATCCAGAACTCCAGGCGGTTCGAGGGAAGCCTGACTATGTACTGAGTGGCGTCGTTGCTCGTGTAAGCGTTAAGCCCGCGACCGCCTTTCTCCCTTGTGAGATCGTCGTATTCATCCGTGACTACCAGCGCACTTGCGGATGAGTTTGTGCTGTCGAACTCGGCCTTAAGCTCCTTGATTTTCGCGGAGTCGGGGCTGATCGATCCTTCCTCCCGGCTTAACTGTGCGTACACATCGTCCATCTTGTCAAGGAGCTTCGATTCTGCCGCGTAATCCTTCGTGCCGACATCATGTGTCCCCTTGAATGCCATGTGTTCGAGAATGTGCGAGATACCTGTGATGCCGTAAGACTCTTGCGCCGATCCGACGTCGGCGTATGTATGGAATGAAATGACGGGGGCATCGTGGCGTTCGAGCACGATGAATTTCATGCCGTTGGAAAGGGTATGAGTCTTGACCTGCTTCTTGATGTTGTCGAAAGTCTGCCCGCATACCGCTGCACTCCAGATGAAAACAAAAAGGAGCAGCAGGGCAGCGGTGCCAATGCTCTTGTTCCGCATGTCCATTTCTCCTTGTTTTGGTTTGATTATACTGCGCTCGTGGAATGGCGTATTTAAATACGTGCTGAGTGCAGCCCTCTAATCCCACTGCGTAAACATAGCCCGCATGTCCGTAAATGTCAAGCTCGCCGCATCGATGGTGACATTAGATTCCGGCAATGCGGAAAAACATGATGTCGGATTCACTCACGGAGGTCGTCAAGCTCTTTGTTGTGCCGCGAAGATGTTTGATCTGACGCGAAGAGCCGGAGCCTGCGATGAGTGAGGTCAATTATAGTCTGAAGCTTTCGGAAGACTCTTAAATGGAAATTCTTTCTGAGTTTCTTCCGGCGGAGCAGATCGTGTGCTACGCGGGTGAGTCGGGGGCATTTCGCCGCAATAATGACTGAGAAACCCGCATTTCAGTCTGAAAAGGGACGATGTTCACGGCACGATTGATGCATTTTCTACGGGCAACGCTAAAAAGTTTTGAAGAATCCGGAATCAGTCGGGAGAAAAGGTTCTTACCCGATCTTGACTGAGGAACTTTAAGCGTTCTTGCATTGTCTGTCATTTCTTGATTTTAGAACGACTGACATTTAAATTTGTTGCGAAATTTTTCGGAGCTGCAGATGCCTTCACGAATATTTACAGATAGCCGGGCATTCGTCGCTCATAGAAAAGGTTAAGGACGGATGCTTTCTCAATTCGGAATAATACTCCTGTTCTTCATCGTCTCTGCCATGTTCGTCGTCGCAGGGATGTTCGGAGCACGATTACTCAGACCGAGCCGGCCAAATGAAGAGAAGCTGAGCACGTATGAATGCGGCGAGGAACCGGTAGGGGATTCGTGGGTTAAATTCAACGTTCGATTCTATGTCGTGGCCCTGATTTTCCTGGTCTTTGACGTTGAAGTTGTGTTTCTCTTTCCCTGGGCGCTCGTCTACCAGAAGCTCGGTATGTTTGCTTTCATTGAGATGATGATCTTCCTCGCGATCCTGGTCGCGGGTTACATATATGTCTGGGTGAAAGGCGATCTGGATTGGGATAAGCCGCGTCCGCGCTACATCGACTATGTGCGCAACAAACTGTCTGAGAGCCATATGCCGGCCACAGCCGATGCAGAACATGTTCACGTCGCCAACACCGAGGCAAAGTAATGGGATTACTCGACAAGCAATTCGAAGACGGAAATATAGTAATCACTTCTTTAGATAATCTTCTCAACTGGGCCCGCCTCTCGTCGCTCTGGCAGATGCATTTCGGACTTGCATGCTGCGCAATCGAGATGATGGCCGCTTCCGCATCGCACTTCGATATGATGCGGTTCGGAGTTATTCCACGCGCCACTCCGCGTCAGGCCGACGTCATTATCATTTCCGGAACCGTCACACTGAAGATGGCCACGCGCATAAAGAGACTTTACGAACAAATGGCTGAACCGCGATACGTAATCTCGATGGGCTCCTGCTCGAACAGCGGCGGTCCGTACTGGGAATACGGCTATCACGTTTTGAAGGGTGTCGACCGGGTCATCCCCGTGGATGTCTATGTGCCCGGCTGCCCGCCGAGACCGGAAGCATTGTTGGAGGGTTTGATGAGGCTTCAGGAGAAGATCCGGCGCGAAAGCAGGGTGAAAAAGAACCAAGAAGAGGTAACCCCCTTGCTGGATAAGACCAAAGCGGCATAACGACATGAACGCTAACGAAATTCACGATAAGATTAAGAGTCAATTTCCGGACGCGGTGGTCGAGTTCAAGCCCGACGCCGTGACAGAACCTTATATAGTTGTGCGGCCGGAATTGATACGGGAAATCTCGCAATTCATTTCCGCGGATCCCGACCTGAAGTTTGATTACCTGATGTCGCTTTCCGGTGTCGATTTCAACGACGGGAACCTCGGCGTCGTGTATCACCTCTTTTCAATCGAGAAAAGACACAGAATTGTAATAAAGGTCAGAGTGCCGAAGGATAAATCCGAGTTGCCTTCCGTAGAGTCGGTCTGGAAGACTGCCAACTGGCACGAGCGCGAGGTGTTCGACCTGTTCGGCATAGTCTTTCAAGGTCATCCCGACATGCGGAGGATTTTGCTTCCAGACGATTGGGAAGGTTATCCGCTGAGAAAGGATTATAAGGTTCAGGAGTATTATCGCGGTTTGAAGGTGCCTTACTGAATGGCATCGGTGGGCACTTGCGGTCAAGTCAATACGGTCCCGGAATGACGGGACTGATCCCCCCGAGCGAAAAGCTGAGAACTGAATTCTTAATTGCAAAATATAGAGGAATAAATGGCTGAGCTGCGCACCGAAGAAATGGTCCTCAATATGGGACCGCAGCATCCTTCTACTCATGGTGTGCTTCGGGTTGAATTGGTAGTCGACGGTGAAGTGGTTGTCGACGCTGTTCCGCACATAGGCTATTTGCACAGATGCTTTGAAAAGCATGCGGAATCGCTGAATTACCAGCAGATAGTCCCGTATTGCGACCGGATGGACTACCTGGCTTCGATGAACAACGACCACGCGTACGTCCTTGGGGTCGAGAGGCTTCTAAACATACAGGTGCCGGAACGTGTCGAGTACATCCGTGTCATAATGGCCGAGCTCCAGAGAATCGCCAGCCATCTGGTTGCGATCGGCACGTACGGGCTCGACATAGGTGCTTTCACTCCCTTCCTCTATTGCTTCCGTGACCGTGAAATGATACTCGATTTGTTCGAAACGACATGCGGCGCGAGGCTTCTTTACAACTATATGTGGCCTGGAGGACTTTCGCACGACCTGCCGCCCGGCTTCATTGAAAAGACAAAAGCATTCATAAAACATTTCAGGCCTACCATTAAGGAGCTCAACGACCTTCTCAGCTTCAACGAGATATTCGTAAAGCGCACGGCAGATGTCGGCGTACTTCCGGCGGACATCGCTGTAAATTACGCCGCAAGCGGTCCGATGCTCCGAGGCTCCGGCGTGAAGTGGGACCTTCGTAAAGATGAGCCCTACTCGGTATATCACAAGTTCGACTGGGACGTGATCGTCGGGGCGGGCGAAGTCGGAACGCTCGGCGACTGCTGGGATCGCTATATGGTGAGGGTCAGAGAAATGGAACAGAGTCTGAGAATTATCGAGCAGGCCCTCGATACGCTTCCGGAGGGCGACGTCCAGGCTGCCATCCCGAAGAGAATTCGCCCGCCCGTCGGAGAAGTGTACGTGCGGAGCGAGACGCCGCGCGGAGAGTTGGGATATTATATCATCAGCGACGGCGGGCAAAAGCCGTTCAGGGTGAAGGGACGCGCGCCTTCATTCGTAAACCTCAGCCTCCTCCCCGAAATATCACGCGGCTATCTCATCGCCGACATGATCGCGATCATCGGAAGCATCGATATCGTGCTTGGAGACTCTGACCGGTGATCAGAAAAAATCCAAAATCAAAGATCTAAGATCGAAATTTTACTATGCATAATTTCATAACATATTATCTCGGCAGCGGTTTCTGGGGAAGCCTGGTCTCGAGCGTACTTCCTCTCGTCTACATCATGCCGTACGCGCTGGTGACGATGTGGCTCGAGCTGAAAATTTCGGCCCACATGCAGGACAGGCTCGGTCCGATGCGCACGGGAAAGTGGCACGGTTGGGCGCAACCACTCGCCGATGTTACGAAGCTTCTTCAGAAGGAAGACATCATCCCGACTGCAGCCGACAAGGTCCTTTACCTCCTCGCGCCTGCACTGGTCTTCGTCGGGTCTTACGCTGCATACGCCGCCATTCCTTTCAGCCCGGCCTATATCGGATCCGATATCAACCTCGGCATTTTCTATATCGTGGCGGTAAGCGCCCTCGTGGTGCTCGGGATCCTGATGGCAGGCTGGTCGTCGAACAATAAATGGTCTTTGCTCGGTGCGATGAGGACCGCGGCTCAACTTGTCAGTTACGAAATACCGTCTTCGCTCGCGATACTTGCGGTTGTGATGGTCGTCGGAAGCTTCAACCTGAACGACGTGTGCGCGGCGCAGAGCGGCTGGTTCTGGAATTGGTTCGTCTTCGGCAAATTCCCGTTCCTGTTCATCACTTTCATCATATACTTCATCGCGTCCCTCGCGGAGACGAACCGCGCGCCTTTCGATATCCCCGAGGCCGAGTCGGAATTGGTTGCTGGTTACCACACCGAATACAGCGGGATGAGGTTCGCCTTCTTCTACCTGGCAGAATATGCCAATATGTTTGTCGTCGCAGCGGTTGCGTCCGTCCTCTTCTTCGGCGGTTGGAACAGTCCCTTCGGCGCGTACCTGTCCGGGCCGGTCTGGGGCGCCTTCTGGCTCATCAGCAAGGGAATGGTCCTGGTGTTCATCCAGATTTGGCTGCGGTGGACCCTGCCGAGATTCCGCGTCGATCAGCTGATGTACCTCAGCTGGAAAATACTCACGCCATTCGCACTCATTAATATATTTGCAGTAGGTCTATGGGTGGTCCTTCGCGGGTAAATGGAGATAATAAGATGAGTTCGGTATATAGATATTTCAGAAATATCGGGATGGGCTTCTGGACGATTCTTATCGGGATGAAGATCACGATGAAACACCTTTTCACGCCGGCCGTGACCATCCAGTACCCCGATGCGAGAATGCCTATCCCGGAACGCGGGCGCAACAGGCTATATGTAAACATGGACGATTGCATCGGCTGCAACCAGTGCGCGATGGCGTGTCCGGTCGATTGCATATCCATAGAGACGGCGAAGTCGCTTCCTACCGAGGACCTTGGCATGACATCGACGGGTCAGAAGAAACGTCTGTGGGTTACTAAGTTCGATATCGATTTTGCCAAGTGCTGCTACTGCGGTCTGTGCGTTCCGCCGTGTCCGACCGAATGCATCTACATGACGGATGTTTACGAATTCTCGGAATACGACAGGAGCAATTTGAATTACAGTTTCATAACCCTTTCTCCTGACGAAGTGGTTACAAAGGTCGAGCAGGCGAAAGCCGCCGAACGCGAGGCGGCCGCCAGGAAGGCAGCTGCTGCGGCTGCTGCAGCCGCGCAGAAAGCCGCGCAAACGGCTCAAAACCCGCCTTCCGCTCCGGTACAAACGGCAACGAAACCCGCTCCGGCGACACAGGCGGCTCCGGTTACACAACCCGTCTCATCGCCTGAGACGACCGAGAAGAAAGAAGTTGAAAAGACGGGAAGTTCGGAAGGTAAGCCGCAGGTGGACAAACAGGATGAAGGTAAGCCCGGCAATGTGTAGCAATGATGATGGATATGTATGCCGGATCATAAATCTCGAATTCAAAATTCAAAATTGAGAATCTCTTAATGGACTGGTACGATATACTTTTCTACGCGTTCGCAGTATTGACGATAGGGAGCGCGATCGGCGTTGTCTTTTCGAGAAACATCGTATACGCGGCTTTTTCTCTCCTCTTCACATTCTTCGGAGTCGCGGCGCTGTATGTCCTCCTTTCGGCGGATTTCATCGCGATCACTCAGATACTCCTTTATGTCGGCGGAGTTCTGGTGCTGATCGTGTTCGGTATAATGCTTACCACACGCGCACAGAAGGTTGAAGTCAAGCAGGGATTTATCCGTCTTCTCCCTCCCGTGCTGGTTGCCGGCATAATTGCGGGAACGCTGATCGGGGTGCTGACAACTACTAAATGGCCTGCCGCGGGCCTCGCACCCTACGAGGAAACCGCACGGCCGATCGGTGCGCTGCTGATGACGACATTCGTTCTTCCGTTTGAGCTCGCGTCAATTCTGCTGCTTGTCGCGCTGATCGGTGCAGTAATAATCGCACGACGTGAAAAGACCAGGAGGGTATAACGATGCCAATGCATGTCGGACTCGTACATTTCCTGGTCGTCAGCGCAGTGCTCTTTTCCCTCGGCATTTATGGAGTCATCACCAGGAAGAACGCAATAATGGTGCTGATGGGGATCGAACTGATACTCAACGCCGCCAACATCAACTTCATCGCTTTCACGCGGTTCGGGACGATGAACATCAGCGGGCAGGTGGTTGCCGTCTTCGTCATTATACTCGCAGCCGCGGAAGCTGCCGTTCTTCTGGCTATCGTGCTGAATATCTTCCAGCAGATGAACACCGTCAACGTCGATGAAGTCGACAAACTCAAGAACTAGAATATTAAATGTTGAATTGTGAATGCTCGATTATGATGCCCACACGAAGAAAGCTTTAATTCTAAAATTCAAAATTGAGAACTTGACAGATGGCTCCCATTGAAACCACGTTGATACAGCTGGCCCTCACGGTATTGCTCCTTCCGCTTGCCGGCTTTGTGCTTCTGATATTCTTCGGCAAGAGGATACGTAGGCAGGATCTTATCGAGACCGGCTTACTCTTCGTCGCGCTCGCGATCTCGATTTATATAATGGTTCAGAAGGTATTCTTCATCTCCGCACCTCAAATAGATTTCACGTTTAGGTGGCTCGACCTGGGCGGCATGATCGGCCGGCCGGGTTTCACGATAGACCTCGGGATTGCGATCGACAATATTGCAGCGATCATGCTTGTAGTAGTGACGCTCATAAGCGCACTGGTACACACGTTTTCGCTCGGGTACATGCAGGGTGACGTCAGGTACTCGCGGTACTACGCCTATCTCGGTCTGTTCAGCTTTTCAATGCTCGGCATCGTTCTTTCCAATAATCTTCTGTTGATGTACGTCTTCTGGGAGCTTGTGGGAATCAGTTCGTATCTCCTGATCGGTCACTGGTATGAGAAAAAGTCTGCAAGCGATGCCGGCAAGAAAGCGTTTATTGTCAACAGGATCGGCGATTTCGGGTTCTTCATCGGCATTATGATCGTCTTCACCCAGCTTCACACTTTCCTTTTCAGCGGTATATTCAGCGGCATCGCCCAAGGACAGCTCTCCGGACCGCTTCTTACGGCGGCCGGGATACTGATCTTCTGCGGCGCGGTCGGGAAGTCTGCGCAGTTTCCACTGCACGTATGGCTGCCGGATGCCATGGAAGGACCTACACCCGTAAGCGCGCTCATTCATGCGGCGACTATGGTGGCGGCAGGCGTCTACCTGATTGCGCGGGTATTTCCGATGCTGACCGCCGAGGCATTGACATTAATCGCTTACACCGGCGCTATCACGGCATTCATTAGTGCTACGATAGCAGTCACGCAAAATGATATTAAGAAAGTCCTGGCTTACTCGACGATAAGCCAGCTCGGATATATGGTGATGGGACTCGGTGTCGACGCCTATTCGGCAGGTTTTTTCCACCTCGTCACGCACGCGGCGTTCAAGGCCGGGCTCTTTCTCGCGTCCGGATCGGTAATCTACGCGATGCATCATGAGCAGGACATGCGGCAAATGGGCGGACTTCGAAAAAAAATGCCGATCACTTACTGGACATTCGTAATATTCAGTCTCTCAATCTCCGGCATCCCGCTCACGTCGGGGTTCCTCAGCAAGGACAGCATTCTTGCTGGTGCGCTCGCCTACGGTTTACTCTCCGGGAATTACCTTATTCCGATCATCGGGTATGCGGTGGTGTTCCTGACGGCAATGTATATGTTCAGGCTCATAATAATGACATTCCACGGCGAGCCTCGGGACGTGCACAAGTTTGAGCACGCCAAGGAATCTCCGAAGGTTATGACGGTGCCTTTGATAGTGCTTGCAATGCTTTCTTTCTTTGTGTTCTACAGCTTCAACCCGTTGAATCCCGACAAAGGATGGCTGCTTGAGTCGGTCAAGAAACCAGAATCTGTGGTCCCGAGTTACCAGAAATACAGCTGGGATTTTCTCCACGTGCAACTGGTTGAGAAGGGAGCAGAACAGCCGGGTGTAACGGGCGGCGGCGATAAGACAATAAATACGAACCCGTACGAGATGGAGCTTGAGCGGATCCACTACACCGGTCTTGAGTTGTCTCTTTTTCTCGCGTCGCTCGGGATTCTTACGGCTTTTCTGATTTACCACTGGAAGAAGATTGACGCCGAAAAACTGAAACAGCGTGTCAAGCCTCTTTATAACTTCCTTTACAACAAGTGGTATTTCGACGAGTTGTACGGAGCGACGGCGGTTGCCGGGACGCTGTTTCTAAGCAAGACGTTTGCCTGGTTCGACGGTAATGTTATCGACGGCGCAGTGAACGGTGCGGCTTCGCTCACCAGGGTGTGGTCGTCGTTCAGCGGGAAATTTGACCATTACATCGTCGACGGACTCGTCAATTTCTCGGCCTGGTTCACCGGCCTCCTTGGAAGAGGAACGAGGAGAGTCCAGACGGGAAGGGTACAGACGTATATCATCTTTGCACTGATCGGAGTGATCGTGATTTTCTATGTGTTCAAACAATTCTGAATGTGTACGTTTGAGAATTAAGGATTTAGAATTGAGAATTGCCAATTTAGACATATCGTTGGAGGAATAATGCAGTATCAATTCCTTGGAATTGGGTATCTGACGTGGATAACATTTCTGCCTATCCTGGGGATGGCAGTTGTGTTGCTCATTCCGAGAGCCAATACGAGTGCTATGAAATGGACCGCACTTGCGGCGACCGTGCTTCAACTCGTTGTCGCAGCGGTCATTTGGATAAATTTCAAACCCGGTCTCACAGGAATAAATGACCCGAACGGTTTCCAGTTCGTCGAGAAATTCAGGTGGATAGATCTTCCCGGAGTGGCATGGTTCGGACACGTCGCGGTCGACTATTTCCTCGGCATCGACGGCTTGAGCATCCCGATGGTTATCCTGACGGCCCTTATCTCATTCGTGGGTGTGATCGCGTCATGGAACATCAACAAGTCTCAGAAAGGATACTTCGCACTTTATCTCCTTCTCGATACCGGGATGATGGGCGTTTTTGTTGCGCTCGATATGTTCCTCTTTTACGTGTTCTGGGAGCTGATGCTTCTTCCGATGTACTTCCTAATCGGAGTCTGGGGCGGACCGAGGAGGGAATATGCCGCGATAAAGTTCTTTCTCTACACTCTGTTCGGCTCGGTGCTGATACTGCTCGTGATGCTGGCGCTGTATTTCAGCGTTAGCATAAAGGACCCAGCGACGGGGCAGGCTATGCATACTTTCGATATGCTCGCGATGATGAACCCTCAGAATTTCGACCCGAATTCGCTTCTTGCCGGCATCGGGACTTACTGGCGATATGTAGCCTTTATAGCGTTGTTTATCGGTTTCGCGATTAAGGTGCCGATATTCCCGTTCCATACCTGGCTTCCTGATGCGCATGTCGAGGCACCTACAGCGATCAGCGTCATACTGGCGGGCGTGCTTCTGAAGATGGGGACATACGGCTTTTTGAGAGTCAGCTTCCCGATATTCCCGGATGCGATACTGAAATTTGCATACCCGCTTGCGATACTTGGATTCATCAATATTGTATATGGAGCACTGTGCGCTATGGCGCAGACCGACTTCAAGAAACTGATTGCCTACTCCAGTATCAGCCATATGGGCGTCGTACTGCTCGGCATAGCAGCGCTGAACACACAGGGCGTGGCGGGCGGCGTGCTGCAGATGTTCAACCACGGCATTGTCACGGCGATGCTCTTCCTGATCGTCGGAGTCATTTACGATCGGGCACACACGCGCGGTCTAAACGAGTTCGGCGGCCTGGCCAACCAAATGCCCGTGTACACGGGGATCATGACGGTCGCGTTCTTTGCGGCCATCGGACTCCCGGGGTTGAGCGAATTCATAAGCGAACTTCTCTCCTATCTCGGTGCATTCCAGGCCTTCAGGTGGGTGGCGATCTTCTCGAGCGTTGGAATAGTACTGACCGCCGGCTATATGCTCTGGACGTTGCAGCGCGTATTTCTCGGGCAACTTCCCGAAAAGTGGAAAGGGTTACCCGATGTGAACGGCAGGGAACTGGTGGCTCTCGTTCCGCTCATGGTTGTGGTTATACTGCTCGGAGTGTTCCCGTCGATCATGCTGAACCCGATGAGCTCGACGCTGAACCACCTCGTCGATTTTGTCCACAAGGTCGGCACCGGGTTGACCGCGGTGAAATAGAAAGAATTATGAATGTTGAATTCCTGGCCTGGCGTCAGGACAGGTTTAAATTGTGAATTGAATGCCGATTAAGAGCTGGCCACAATTTGAAATTCAAAATTAAGAATTGAGAATTTATTTATGGCACAAACCATATACCAGAGTTTCGGATACGTTCTGCCGGAAGCAGTGCTCTCGATATTCCTTATCCTGACATTGCTGACGGCGCTTGCCGGCAAGAGAAGGAGTAAGTATTTGCCGGCATTCATGGCTCTGTTGGGATTTGTGGTCGCCGGTGTCTTTGTCTTCCAGCAAATCGGAACGGACGAGCTTGTGTTCAGCGGCATGTATGCAGTAGATCCGTTCAGCTGGTTCTTCAAGATAATATTTCTGGTGACGGGGATTCTGATAGTCATCTTTTCGATACAGAGCAGAGAGCTCGATGCGGTATCGACCAAGTACGCGGAATACTACAGCCTGATCATATCGTTGACAATTGGAGCGTTTTTCATGGCCGGTGCCTCTAACCTCCTGATGATGTATCTCTCTCTTGAGCTCGTAAGCATCTCTTCCTACATCTTATCCGGCTTCACGAAGGAAAATCCCCGGGCAGATGAAGCCTCCATCAAGTATGTGATCTATGGAGCCTTCTCGTCAGGGCTTATGCTGTACGGAATCTCGATTCTCTACGGACTTACCGGCGAGCTTAACATCTATGCATTGAATCAGGTTTTCGCATCCGGCGCCCTTTCGCAGCTGACCGTCCTTGTGGCAATTGTCCTTATGCTTGCAGGCCTGGGGTATAAGATCAGTGCCGTGCCGTTTCACTTCTGGACTCCAGACGTTTATGAGGGAGCGCCCGTAACCGTCAGTGCTTTTTTGTCGGTGACGTCGAAGGCAGCCGGGTTCGCAATGCTCATAAGGTTTTTCAAGATCGCGTTTATAAACGTGGGGGCCCAGCCGGCAATGGCAGGAATGTGGGTGATATTCCACGGGTTGAACTGGACCGACATCATCGCGGTCCTCTCCGTGCTTACCATGACGCTGGGTAATCTCGTGGCACTCTGGCAATCGAACATGAAGAGACTCCTCGCCTATTCGAGCATCGCGCACGCAGGATATTTACTCATGGGGTTAGTCACGCTGACCGACCAGGGAATATCGGCAATGCTGATGTACTTCGTGGCTTATCTTCTCATGAATCTCGGCGCCTTCTACATCGTGATGCTGGTTGCGAACAGGTATCACACCGAGGATATCGAAGGATATTCGGGGCTCGGTTACAAATCGCCGTATGTTGCATTCGCGCTGACTGTGTTCCTTTTTTCGCTCACCGGAATACCGCCTACATTCGGCTTCATAGGAAAACTGTATCTCTTTGCGGCCCTCATTAGAACTAACTACATCTGGCTTGCGATTGTCGGCGTCCTGAACAGTGTTGTGTCCCTTTACTACTACGTCAAAGTGGTGCGTTACATGTATCTCGTTCAGCCGGAGGACAGGTCCAGAATCGATTTTGGATTCGGTACAAACCTTATGATGACGGTTCTGATGGTTCCGAATATTGCACTGATGCTTTATTTCTCTCCGGTGTTGAGCTGGGCGGAACATTCCGTCCTCATGTTCGGCCTGCGTTAGCAGCTCCGAAACGCGGCTGTGTTCCCGCGCAAGATTATCACTTCCCGGTTCGTCTCCCATTGCAATTGGGTGTTTTCAACCGTTATCTTTGTTGCAGAGTAAGTCAGAGAGCCCTCCAACCGGTCCTTTTGCGGATCGGTAGAAATTATTCCAAGTAACTAGAAGGAGTAGCACATTGGGACAACAACAGTTGTTGCTGATTGTTCTAGGGGTAATCATAGTAGGCATAGCGATTCTGGTAGGCACAATACTGTTTCGGAGCAATAACCAGAGTTCCAACCGGGATCAAGTAATCAGCGACCTTGAAAGACTCGGAGTTCTTGCCGAGCAATTCTACAAGAAACCGGCCAGCATGGCTGGCGGGGCGGACAATTTCAAAAATTTCGCACTGTCAGCGACTGACACTGGTAATGCCGACGGAAGCTTCAAAGTCAGCACTTCGCCTCCGAACGATGCCGATCCCATGACGGGAAGCACAGCTCCCATCACCACATCGACTCAGGAAATCTACATAGTCGGTTACGGCAAGGAAATCGGATTTAACAATCGCCAGGCCGTGAAGGCATATGCAGCAGTCACACCCGATTCAGTTTATATCAAAATAATGAATTAACTCGCGCGGCAGCTTGCCTGCAAACATTAATTCCCGGGTTACCGATCTTCTATCACCCCACAAAAAAACATCCGCCCCGGTATTACCCGGGGCGGATTCCGTATCAACCGAGTTCCGATGCAAGCTTTTGCGAGCGTCGTATAGCTTTTACGCGCTTCATTCGCTTGCGGACCGAAGGTTTCGTGAAATATGTCCGCTTCTTGAATTCTTTGAGAATTCCGGAGCGCTCATACTTCTTCTTGAAACGCCTCAGTGCTCTGTCGATCGGCTCATTCTCTTGCACAATGACGCCGACCAATCAAATCACCTTCCTTTGTTTTTAATGAACTACTGCTAAAAGATAAATATCTCCTCCCGCAAAAACAAGACGCCATGACAGTCTGCCCGCTGTGCTGTGACCCGACCCGGTATCTGCGGAGTATAAGAACATATTTCAACCAGGAATTTGATCCCGCTTATCAGATGCCGACATCCGGAAAGGAGTTGAGATAGCCCCAAAATCACGATGGGGACCGTTCAATCGTCGAGTCTCGAATGAAAAGGAAGCGGAAAGAGTGTTATTTGGCTTTCAATTCAGTACAAAAACAGTGACACGGAAAGTGGTCTACCGTCAGAGCTTTGTGAGCTTACAGAATTTAAAGTTGTTTCGGAGTCAATGAAATTCCATCATCTTCTGATTATATTTACGAAGTCATGGTTGAGAAGGCCTCCCCACATCTGACATATCGGTTCGGTCAAACAGACTTCGAGTTCGGGAGACGGACTTATCTGATGGGAATATTGAATGTGACACCCGACTCATTCTCGGACGGCGGGCGCTTCTTTGATCAGACGGACGCGATTCTCCATGCGTTCCAAATGCTCAAGGACAATGCCGACATAATCGATATCGGAGGAGAGTCGACGCGCCCGGGGGCAGAGCAAATTTCCGTTCAGGAGGAAATAAAAAGGGTCGTTCCTGTGATCGCGAGGATAAGGCAAAAAACCAAAGTCCCTTTGTCGATCGATACCTACAAGCCGGAAGTTGCAAGGGAAGCTCTCAAGGCTGGGGCAAATATCGTAAATGACATTACAGGACTGCATCACGATCCGGCGATGACAGACCTGATAGCTGAAGCGGGAGCATCCGTCGTGATCATGCATATCAAGGGGACTCCCAAGGACATGCAATCGAATCCGCAATATGGCGATCTCGTTCGTGAGATTTACGATTATCTTGCGGAGGGCGTAGAAAAGGCTCGTTCGAAAGGAATCAGACAGATCATGGTCGACCCGGGTATCGGTTTCGGAAAGGGCTTGGAGCATAATCTCGAGCTTATAAACCGGCTTGAAGAGTTTAAGTCCATCGGAGTGCCGATACTGATAGGCGTATCTAGAAAGTCGTTCATCGGAAAGATCCTCGAGACCCCCGTGGAGGCCAGGCTCGAAGGGACGGCGGCGGCTGTCGCGGCAAGCATTCTGCATGGTGCCGACATAGTCAGGGTACACGACGTTCGGGAGATGCGCCGGGTGGCTCTCGTCGTCGATGCAATAAGGAGACAGAGAATCTTATGACGTCGCCCGATTCTTATAATGGACTTGAATGTCCGTATTTCAAGACGGACGGAAGGCATCCATAGGGGGACCGGGAGGCATGGAACTATTTCATATCGGCTTCATCACGGTTTCGCTGATTGATATCGTAGATATTGCGATAGTTGCATTCATTTTCTACAAGCTTTACCAGGTCATGCGCGGCACGGTTGCGGCCCAGATTTTCATCGGACTCCTGATGATACTCGCGCTTTCGTTTGCCGCACAGGCGCTCGGGATGCGCGCCCTCGGCTGGCTGCTCGGTACTCTGACCAACATCTGGGTTATCGCGTTCATCGTTCTGTTTCAGCCGGAACTCCGCAGGCTCTTCCTCTATTTCGGTAAGAACAGCTTCGTACGGTTTTTCATCCACATAGACATCAGCGAGACTGTGGATGAGGTAGCCGACGCGGCAGCGGAGCTGAGTAACAGGCAGCACGGGGCATTGATAGTAATAGCCCGCGGCAGTGCGCTGCGGACAATCATAGAGACCGGCGAGGAAATTCGCGCCAAGGTATCAAAGGAACTCCTGGTGTCCCTCTTTAATCCGAAGGCGCCGCTTCACGACGGAGCCGTTGTCGTTAGAGGGGATACCATCGAAGCAGCCCGCTGTACTTTGCCGCTCAGTTCGACGACGAAGATGAGCGGCTATGTGCTGGGGATGAGGCACCGGGCCGGGCTCGGAGTCTCGGAGCAATCGGACGCGCTGGTGGTAATTGTGTCCGAGGAGACAGGAACGATTTCCGTGGCGGAGGATGGAGTGTTGACGCGCGGGCTCTCACCCGAAGGCCTGCGACGGAGGCTGAAGGAGACTCTTCCGCGTCCTTCAGAGAAGGCGGCGAAATCCATTCTCAAACACGCGGCTGAAGATGCGTAAGGTCGCTGTCGTCATACCCGCGTTTAACGCGGCCGGTACCATCGCTGAGCTGATTAATCAGATCTCGAAATTCATCTCACCGGAGAATATCTTTGTCGTCGACGACGGGTCCGACGACCAGACCGAATTCATCGCCCGCGACCTCGGCGTCTGGGTGCTGCACCACGTGAACAGAAAGGGAAAAGGCACGGCACTCAGGGACGGTGCCATGAAGGCGCTCGGGCTCAACTATGAATTGATTCTTACCATAGACTCCGATTTGCAGCACGATCCGGCGGAAATACCGAAGTTCCTCTCGGCGGCATCGAATCTGGACATCGTAATCGGCAGGCGGAATATATCCACCGATACGATGCCCATCCATCGCGTCATATCGAACAAGCTGACTTCCAAAATGATCGCGTCGCGAACGGGCGCAGCGATCGAAGACAGCCAGTGCGGCTACCGTCTCTACAGGGCGCGCGTTCTCAGGGCAATAGATTCGCGATGCCGCCATTTCGATTACGAATCCGATATGCTCCTCAAAGCGACTATCGAAGGATACAGAGTGGGGTTCGTTCCGATCAAAACAATTTACAACGGCTCCGACAGCAGCATGCGGGTAATCGACATCCTGCGTTTCATCAGGGTGTACCTAAAATCTTTTCCGATAATGAATGGCAAAATCAGGACTTCTTGATAAATATCGCGAGGGGCGCGAGGATATGTTGCGTCTCCTCAGCGACCGCGGGATATGTGATGAGCGGGTGCTTTCCGCGATGCTCAGAGTCGAGAGACATCTCTTTGTCCCAATCCCTCTCCGAAACCATTCCTACGATGACGCCGCACTGCCGATAGGTGAAGGACAGACTATTTCTCAGCCCTTCACGGTTGCGATCATGACGGAAGCGCTTCATTTGAAGGAAGGCGACAAGGTGCTCGAGATAGGGACGGGGAGCGGATACCAGACCGCAGTCCTCGCGGCGATGGGTATGAGAGTTTTCACCATCGAGCGAATTCCTTCGCTTCTCAGGAGCGCCAAACAGGTTCTCGACGGTATGAATGTGAGGTATGTATCCAAATCGAGCGACGGCACGATAGGATGGAGGGAATTCGCTCCTTTCGACGGGATAGTTGTTACTGCCGGCGGACCGGAAATACCGAAATCACTTGTAGAACAGTTGAGAGTCGGGGGGAGGCTCGTGGTGCCTGTCGGATCGCTCGACTTCCAGCAGCTCAAGATTGTCACCAAGACGAGTGAGAACAACGACTACGCCGTTGAGGATAAATCCGACTTTAAATTCGTTCCCCTGATCGGCAGGGACGGCTGGCCCGAAAGCGATGGCTGACAATCCCGTCTCCGTGAAACGGGATCTCGTCATCGCGATCGTCGGTCCGACTTGCAGCGGCAAAACGCGGATCGGCATCGAGCTCGCAAAGCTCGTGAACGGAGAGATAATTTCCGCAGATTCGAGGCAGATCTACAAGCTCATCGACATCGGCACCGCCAAGCCCACGGCTCAGGAGCTGTCGGAAATCCCGCACCATCTTGTCGATGCTGTCCCCCTGGATGAAGTGGTCAGCGCGGGGACTTTCGGAAGGCTCGCGCGGAAAATCTTGGGGGATATATTTGCCAGAGGCCATGTACCCATCTTGGTAGGAGGCTCCGGGCTTTATGTTCGCTCGGTGATCGACGGGCTCTTCGATTCGCCGAAGATCGATGAAGGAGTCCGCAAGGAGATCAGGGCTCGGCTGAAATTACACGGGGCGGACGAGCTCCTGAATGAGTTGAAGAGCGTCGACCCGGAAACGGCAGAAGGGCTGCTTCCGCAGAACTACAAACGGATCGTTCGGGCGCTTGAGGTCTATCGCTCGTCCGGAAGTCCGATATCAGCTCTGCGCACCGAGCGAGCACAACCGCCGGACTTCAAGACACTCCAGTTTGGGATCACGCTGGAAAGGAAAGAGCTCTATAGGCGGATTGAGAAACGTGTCGATGATATGATCGCTGCCGGGCTCGTCGATGAAGTCAAAGAGCTCATGAGGAGAGGCTTCGATCCGGAATTGAATTCACTCCAGACGGTGGGTTACAAGGAAGCTCTGCGTTACGTGCGCGGAACTATCAGGTTTGAAGACATGGTGGCCCTTATGAAGATGAACACGAGGCGTTACGCGAAAAGGCAGATGACGTGGTTCCGAAAGGATTCACGAATCATTTGGGTAAACGCTGACGGAAAGAGCGCGAAAGAGATTGCGGTGGAAATCAGGGGCAGGTTTGCCGCTGAATAGCGGTCAAAAAAGGGTTGCGATTACCTCCCGAGAAGGGTCTTTATAATCATTCCTGCTGCTTCGGATGCATCGCGGGCGATTTTTACGAACCTCGCGCATGACTCCAATTCTTCGGATGCGAGTCCCTTGTCAAGGAGGTCGACAACGGGTTTCCAGAAATCGGTCACGACTACGACAGGCTTCTCGGAGATCATTTCTTTGTTCATCAGCTCCCATACCATCGCGAACTCGACGAGAGTTCCAGTCCCGCCCTTAAGTATCATATAGGCGTCCCCCAGTTCCACGAGTTTCTGGAGCCGATCGTAGAGGGATAGTGTGTGTACCTGGACATTCACGAACTCGTTGGGATTGGGAGAAAATACCGCGGACGTTACGCCTATTATCTTCACGTCGAATTTGGAGGCTCCCCTGGACACCGCCTCCATTGTTCCCCCATAACCGCCGGTGCACACCGAGATTCCGTTTGAGCTGAGACGCTCCCCGATAATCATGGCATCCGCATACTCGGCGGAACCTTCTTTGGGCTTGCTGCTCCCGAAGATCGTTACGATCTTCCCCGGTATAAGTGATTCAGAAAATCCGATTTCAGACACAAAAGCTAATTATAGATTACGAGCCGCTGACCTGGCCGGATGTCAGGGTCGGTATCGTTCCATTCCTTCAATTTGTTCAGGCTCACGCCGAATTTTCGGGCTATGCTCCAGAGCGAATCGCCTCTCCGAACCCTGTAAAACGTCTTGGCATCCGGCGATTCTGCGATCATGTTGCCTCCTTTGGCGTTGACTCCGGTGGGTGGGGCAACACGGATCCGCTGGCCTTTCCATATCCTGCTTCCGGCGAGATTGTTCCAGTCCTTCAAGTCAGCAATTGTCACTCCGTACCGGGAGGCAATGGTTGTAAGGTTCTCACCTCTCCTGACTTTGTGATAACCGGATGACATTGATGGGGATGTGTTTTTATTCTCCGCGACTACGGGCGGTCTCTGTCTTCCGGAGCCGGTCTTCGCGGGAGCCGCGACCAGCAAACGCATTCTTGGCCTGATGAAAGAGCTGTGGAGATGGTTGAGTCTCTTGATCGTTGCGACTGTTGTGCCGTAGGCCTGCGCAATTTCGCTCAGCGTCTCACCACGGCCTACAATGTGGATTGTGGCGTCACGAGGGCCGGAAACGGTCGAACCCGAAGCTATCCTCCTCGCGCCAGATCTCCCGGCCCTTGCGTAGTATGAGCTTCTGACCGGTATAATCAGCAGACTTCCCGGGCGCACTCGGCGGGTCCGCCATGAGAGGTCATTTGCCAGCCTGAGCGAAGCGAGACCGACTCTGTACCTCCTCGCGATTCCCCAAAGCGTTTCACCTCTCCTAACCGTATGAAAAGTCCACGTCAGCTTCGCAGATTCCGGAAGTTTCTGGTAATCGGCTGCGAATACCGGTCCCATTCCTTTCGGGACAAGGAGGGGATACCCGTCTCCTTCATAATTCGGGGGAGTTACTGCGTGAACGAGTTCCGGATTCATTGCGCGGAGAGAATCGTATTCCATGCCGGTTGCATCCGCTAGGACTTTGAGATCAACACTGTCGGGTATCCTGACCGTGTCGCAGGGAGCAGGTGGCGCATCTACGCTGTCCACGAACCCATATTCCTTGGGGTTCATTGCAATGAGCGTGACAGCTATGTACTGAGGGACGTAGTTTCTTGTCTCACGAGGAAGAAAACGTTTGATCTTCCAGAAATCTCTGCTTCCGCGGCTCCGCCTTATGGCCCTGTCAACTGATCGCGTACCGCAGTTGTACGCCGCTATCGCAAGATACCAGTCTCCGTAATCGTCATGAAGATCTTTCAAGTGTTCGGCTGCAGCTTCGGTGGCTGCCACGGGATTGCGTCTCTCATCGTACCACCAGTTTGAGTGAAGGCCGTAAAGGTTTCCCGTCGAGCGAATGAACTGCCAGAGTCCTACGGCTCTTGCCCATGAGCGCGCAGCCGGGTTCAACCCGCTCTCCGGCATCGACAGGTACGCCATCTCGGGAGGGAGAGAGTCCTCCACGAAAATCCTCTTCATCATCGGGATGTACCTGCCGGAGCGGTAAATCCAGTCTTGCATGTGCCATCTCCCGCGAGTCGTGAAAAACTCGATGTTCTGTTCGACATACCTGTTCATCACGAGCGGAATAGTAGTCGTGACCTGCTCTGGAGCCGGGAATTTGGCGCCCGAAACGTTGATTGAGTCCACTATTTGTGACAGCTTCTCCTGCAACGCGAATACCGATGTACCCGGGCCGAGATTCTGTATGGTCGAAATATATTTTTCGTAATCTCCGATGATCCTCTGGCTCAGGTCCACGAAGTCTTTATTGTCTTCTATGCCCGGATAGTAGCTCAGGTCGTTCAGCACATCGATTGCACTTTCAAATTCAATTGCCGAGGAATCCTGGGATCCCAATCCCTGCAGCCTGAGCGCGTCCCCGTAACGTTCGCGGGCAATCGCCATGAGATTATCTACGGCATCGTCGTCGGTTACTATGGAGTCAATCCCGTACCTGTAAAGTGAGGTGAGTTCGGTCTGCTGTACGATAGCTCTCCGGCTCATCTCTATGGATGTCCTGAGACTCAGCGTGTCCAGTTGGTTCTTCGCTTCGTTATTTTCCGACCGCTCAAGTTCTTTGTTTGAAGAGCAGGAGAACGAAATCGAAGCTAACAGACTCCCGAGAATCAGTAAAATTAAGCGATTTCTAAGCATTTGCCTCGTTCTTTTGCGTAATACTCACAAATATATGAGCATTGTTCGCCTTTGTCAAGAAGTAGTTTAAGTGTTTCGTGAAACCGACGATCCGATGATGACTTACCTCGTTCACAATGTAAATATCGGATTTTTCGGGGAAATCTGAAGTGGCCTAAAACACAACCGGCTCTTCGTAGACACCGAAGACTTCCTTCAGCGTCTCGCACATCTCTCCAAGAGTAGCATAGGCACGCGTGGCCCTGAGAAGTGCGGGCATCAGGTTGCTGCCGTTCTTTGAAGCAGCAAGCAATTCTTCCAACGCCGCCTTGGCCTCGATGTCACTACGGCCTGATCTGACTTCGGCGAGCCTCTGCCGTTGTTTCGTCTCGACCTCTTTGGATATTTCAAGTAGGGGAATGGATATCTGTTCATCTTCCTTGATGAAGTCGTTCACACCGACGATGATCTTCTCCTTTTTATCAAGTTCCAGCTGGTAGCGGTATGCTGCGTCTGCAATCTCACGCTGGAAGAATCCCTGTTCGATTGCCTGAACTACACCGCCAAGGGCATCGATCTTCTCAAAGTATTCTTCAGCCTGGGCTTCCATCCTGTTCGTCATGCTCTCCACGAAGTAACTGCCGGCGAGAGGATCCACGGTATTTGCGACTCCGGTTTCAAACGCCAAAATCTGCTGGGTTCTCAGGGCGATTGTTACGGCCTTTTCACTTGGGAGGGCAAGAGTCTCGTCCATCGAATTTGTATGAAGGGACTGCGTACCGCCGAGTACGGCGGCAAGTGCCTGATATGCAGTCCTGACTATGTTGTTCTCGGGCTGCTGTGCGGTAAGTGAACAGCCGGCAGTCTGAGTATGGAATCTTAACGCGAGCGTTCGGGGATTCTTAGCGCCGTACTTGCTGCGCATCCTCTTAGCCCAGATTCTCCGGGCCGCACGGAACTTCGCGATTTCTTCGAAGAAGTCGACGTGCGAGTTGAAGAAAAAGGATAATTGTGGAACAAACTCGTCAACCTTGAGTCCTGCCGCTATTCCAGCCTCGACGTAGGCGAAGCCGTCAGCCAGGGTGAAAGCCAGCTCCTGCGCCGCCGTCGAGCCTGCTTCCCGAATGTGATAGCCGCTAATGGATATGGGGTTCCACTTCGGCATCTCTTTGACAGCATATGCAAACATGTCGGTAATTATGCGCATCGACGGCTCGGGCGGGTAGATCCACTCCTTCTGGGCTATATACTCTTTCAAAATGTCGTTTTGTATCGTTCCGCGGAGCTGGCTGGGTTTCACACCCTGTTTTTCCGCCACCACAATGTAAAACGCCAGGAGCATCGCCGCCGGAGCGTTTATGGTCATAGAAGTCGACACCTTATCGAGAGGGATACCCTTGAAGAGTATTTCCATATCTGCCAGCGAACTAACCGAGACTCCACAGACTCCAACCTCTCCCTGGGAAATTTGATCATCGGCGTCACGCCCCATGAGCGTCGGGAGGTCAAACGCCACACTTAGTCCCGTCTGTCCGTTTTCGAGCAGATAGTGATACCGCCTGTTGGAATCCTCCGGAGTGCCGAAACCTGCGAACTGCCTCATGGTCCATAACTTCCCCCGGTACATCGTAGGATGGATTCCCCGTGTGTAAGGGAACTCGCCAGGGAAACCTATCTCATTTTCAAAGTCTATCCCGGCAGTGTCGTCCGGCGTATAAAGCATCTCTACCGGTTCCCCGCTGACGGTTGTAAATTTCACCGGGCGCAGCTTGCTCGCCCCGGATTTTTCCTCCCATTCCTTCTTCCGTCTTTCGAATTCTTCTGTCGAGTGCTTCATTGAAACTCCTCGTGCGTTCCTGGCTCCCTCAAGCGGGGATTGTCGGATCTCATTTTGTGATAGGATTCGATTATTGTTTTGATCACCGCCGCAAGCATTACCAGGTAACCGGCAATAAACAACACCCAGTCGAAAGTCTTTGGCGTGTAATTCTCGAGACCTTTTGGGCCTTCGGTTAACAAGATATGAAAAATCTCCACCGTAAACGAGTACAGAACCAATACACAACCCGCCAGAAAGAACCATATGTTCCGGCTTCTTATGCCTGTTCCGGGGAATTTGGATTTTATCGACAGCAAAGATAACGAAGCTGCTGCGAGAAGTATGGAAATCATGACGGGCGCGATTACCGGCCCTATCCAGACCACCGGGATGAGGAACAGGACGTCCGGCGTGAGAAGTGAAACCGGCCAACCCACCACGATCCTCAGAGCGATGTAATAGACAATGTCCCACACGGCAAATGAATAAATGAACATCATCCATCTTTCCAGCCGGTCTTTTCCCGCCAGATAACCGATCACGGCGAGCATCACGATAGTGGCGGCCTCCCGCCCCACCTCCAGGATGGCAAGCCTGGGTTCGAGCATTGTAAGCGGGAAAACCTGCAGCGCATCTCCAAATATCATCTCTCTTATATAGATTACCACTGCGGATTCGAGATATCCCATGGCGATCGAATAAACGGTTACTGCGGTCAGCTTTTTCATAATCGAATTTCAGGAAGTAGACTGACTGTTTCAATGTTGAGCGTCGAGGTTGTGGTGTGGACCTTATAAACCGCCGAGTTTCTTGATTTGGGGAAGGGTCTTGGTTAAATTCATAAACGATCAAACAGATGAGGAAAAGGACAGGGATTGCGATACTCGGCTCGACCGGGTCAATCGGCAAAAGTAGTCTTGACGTGATCACAAGTATGAACGAGCACGGTGAAGACTATTATGTCACATATCTGGTTACGAACAGGAATGTCGATCTGCTGTATCAACAGGTCAAAAAGTTCAATCCCAAAGGGGTTGTAATAATCGATGAGGAGCGCGCAATCCAGTTCAGGTCTTACCTGAATGGCGGGGGACTCAAGGTTTATTCGGGACAGAAGGGGCTTATGGAAGTCATGTCCGGAGGTGAGTTTGACGTCCTTATAAGCTCTCTCGTCGGATTCGCGGGACTCCGCCCGACATTGACAGCGCTTGAAGCAGGCAAGACCGTCGCACTCGCCAACAAGGAGACGATGGTTGTCGCGGGCGAGATAGTGAACGAGACGGCGAGCAAGCATAAAGCTAATCTCGTTCCCATCGACAGTGAGCACAGCGCTATTCTCCAGTGCTTCACCGGAGAAGGCAAGGAGTGGGTCGCAAAACTCATTCTCACTGCTTCCGGCGGACCGTTTCTCAACCGTACGAAGAAAGAGCTTGAGAATGTCACGGTCGAAGAAGCGCTGAATCACCCGAACTGGAAAATGGGGAGCAAGATCACCATCGATTCGGCTACATTGATGAACAAGGGACTCGAAGTTATCGAGGCTCATTATCTTTTCGATCTACCTGCCGATAAGATCGAGATTGTGATCCACCCACAGTCGATTATACATTCTATGGTCGAGTTTGTAGACGGCTCGATCAAGGCGCAGCTTGGCGTCCCGGACATGAAGATCCCGATCCAGTACGCGCTCACTTATCCGGAGCGGGTCAGGTCGAAGTACCCGAGAGTCGATTTTACCAAAGTCGGCCAGCTTACTTTTTCCAAACCCGATATCGAGAAATTTAGTTTGATCAAGGCCGCCTACGACGCCCTTCGCGAGGGCGGAACCGCAACTGCGATATTGAACGCGGCAAACGAAGCGGCGGTGGACCTGTTCCTTCGCCGGAAAATAAAGTTCATGCAGATAGCCGAGTTCGTACGGGGCGCCCTCGATTCGATTGCATCGAAGCGATCGCCGGATATAGAAGAGATATTTGAAGCCGATCGGACGGCAAGGGAATTCGTTTACGCCGAGATGGAACGGGTATAAATTTTGAATTGTAAGTTTTTCACCATGCGAATTGAATTTCGAAACGAGAATCTATAATTGAGAACTGAGAATCGCGGATGACATATATCCTTTATTTCATAATCACAGTCGGCGTTCTCGTGCTTGTCCACGAGTTCGGCCATTTCATTGCAGCAAAGCTGTCGGGGATGAAGGTGGACACCTTCTCGATCGGTTTCCCGCCGCGGGCTTTCGGCAAGAAGATCGGAGAGACCGATTACTGCGTTTCCTGGGTGCCGCTCGGCGGCTATGTGAAAATTGCCGGGATGATCGATGAGAGTTTCGATACCGATTTTGTGAACAAGCCTCCTGAACCCAGGGAGTTCCGGTCGAAGCCGATGTACCAGAGGATCATCGTCGTGTCGGCCGGTGTCATAATGAACTTCCTCCTGACTTTCCTGATTTTTTACGGAATTAATCTGGCGAACGGAAAGGTCTTTCACGCAACGACGACGGTCGGTTATGTCGACCCGAATTCCGTCGCGGAGAAGGTCGGATTCAAAGACGGCGATAAGCTTGTCTCGGTCAACGGCAAGGCGGTCAATAATTGGGAAGATGTCCAGACGGATCTCTACCTCGAAGATGTGGCTTCGACTCTATCGGTTCAGGTGGATCGCAGCGGCCATGCGGTGACCGTCGCCATCCCGAAAGGCGCGGTTAAACCCGAAGACCAGCTCGGGATATACCCGAATCACACTCAAGCAGTAATCGGTGCGGTGACTTCAGGGATGCCTGCTGCAAAGGCCGGGATACAGTCGGGCGACGTTGTGAAATCGATTGATGGCCAGAAGATAGTGATGAATTCCCAGGTTGTGGCTCTTGTGAAGGCGGGGAAGGGGAAACCGACTCAGTTCATCGTCGGTCGAGGAGGCGTCGAGAAAGAGATCTCGGTTACGCCGAACGCTGACGGAAAGATCGGCATCGAAATAGGCACGCAATACACGGGGCCCGTCCAGCGCTTCAGCTATAATGTTCTCTCCGCTGTTCCGGCCGGCTTCGATCAGACCGTCGGGGCGACGGCTCTGCTTATCGAGTCTATCTCGCGCATGGTCACCGGCCAGGTTTCATTCACAAAGTCAATCGGTGGGCCCATAAAGATTGCCCAGCTGGCGACGCAGAGCGCTGAAATGGGCTTGGTTAGTTTTCTCGGCTTCATGGCTCTTTTGAGCATCAGTCTCGCGGTCTTGAACATTCTTCCGATCCCTGCCCTGGACGGCGGACATCTTGCATTTCTTATCTACGAGTCGATCTTCAGGAAAGAAGTGCCGGTAAAAGTGAAGCTGCTCGCCCAGCAGGTGGGATTCGCACTGATTTTGCTTTTCATGGCATTTGTCATATATAATGACATTGTGCACTTCTAAATTGTAGCACCTCGGTTGGTCGCTTTCTCAATCTTGGGAAGCCTCGATGGCCTGAATTGGAATTCGGGTTGTTGCATGTTCAGCAAGTGTCCCGGAATCCGGGGACGAGAGAACGCGAGAACGTGATAACGGTCAACATTCGAATTCCGGCTGGAATCGTAAATTAGTCGAGAAAAGGGAGGAAATTATGCGTCGTTTTCGCACGGTGCTGACAGCATTTTGCCTGTTGCTGTTTTCATTGTCCGCGAGAGCTCAGGGTACCGGGAACCCCGTGAACCTTACGCTGACCATTCCACAATACAATCAGCTTTACGTCGCCGATCTCGATCTTCAACATGTGCAGAGTACCGGGATCCTGTTCTCGGTCGGACTTAAGTCTTCTGTATCAATAGACGTCAAGTTGAGACTCACCATTAACGTCACTCTCGCGAACGGGCAGTACTACCAGGACATTGCTGATCTTACCACAAATCCGTTTCACCTTGAGGCGGGTCATATGAAAGTTA
>JAJYJD010000234.1 GCA_021789755.1 Bacteroidota bacterium | reverse complement strand
CCGATCCATCGCACCTGTTCCACTGCCGTTCCTCTCAAGGTTATTTATGTTCCCATCGTTGTCATAGGTTATCGTCGGCATGTTGTATGAGCCTTCCGGTGGTCGCCACAAGATGCGTCCGTCTCCATCGTCAGCATAGAAGCCGAATGTTCCCCTGGTTAATCTGCTCAAGTTGTCGTACAAATACGAGTATCCGACTGTGGAAGTCGGAAGGTAAAGACCGTATGGATCCTGGTAATTCAGGCCGGCCATGTAATACGTTTCCCAGCTTATGTTCCCATTAAACTGCGGCGTGCCGCCGATTTCCGAACTCACGTTGTAGCCGAGGTGCTCCCAGTACTGTGATGCGCTTATGTTCGTCACCCAGTCCCGTTCCTTGTAGTTGTATGTGACGGTTGCGGCTGGCAGCGAACCAAGCGCAAGGCGACTCGGCTTCCCTGAGGCGAAATAGTCGTATGCACCCTCGGTGGTATAGATGCCGTTTCCTGTCGTCGTCTTCACCGTCTCCAATCGTCCTGCCTGGTCATAAGCGTAGTCCGTATAGAACGCTACGTTTCTCCAATCGGAGTCAATATAACTTTTCTCTGTTATATCTCCCTGCGGGTCATAGGACCTTAAATCCGCGATCGCGGGCATAAACATTGATGGGTAAAAAGGTGAGACGATCCACACTATGCAGAAGTCTAAGGAAGCTTTCCGCCTTGTCATAAAAGGAACAGACAGGGGAAAACAGTCCGATCTATTCGAAGGAGTCTTTCACTACTGGATCATCGCAACTAATGTTCGAGGAGAAGAGCGAGATACAAATTCCGTCATTCACTTCCACAACAAACGCGGAGAGATGGAACGGATGATGGGAGAACTCAAGAACCACTACAACACGGATCACTTCCCATGCGGGCAATTCTCGGCCAACAGTCTTTACTTCGCCACTGGTGTCTTCGCCTTCAATCTCGTCCAACTTCTTAAACAGAATTACTTCGGCAGCGACTGGCGCACGAGGATTTTACAGAGTCTCCGACGCTACTGGCTCTATCTTCCAGCTCGCGTTGTCTTCCATGCCCGCTACACCATTGCAGAGTCGCAACCACAATCCAAACCTTCAACCGCGTCAACGAAACTTTCCTCAAGATTACTCGCGCACCGGCTCCCGCCTGACCTGTAATTTCAACCCCCGATTTCTCTTCCTTGATCCGCTCGCTTCTCCATCATCGGTGCACTGTGCCAGCTTATCCGCCCTTTCGGCCCACACATTTGAACCTCCACCCCAAACCCCTTCATTTCCACCACCATCTTCGACAGGGCGTTCACTCTGACGTATTATTCCCGCTTTTTACCAGCCGTCTCATCCTATGTCGGATTTCAGGGTTAAACAGCCGCAATGTGACAGCGACGTCTGCGGTTTGAGCCCATGCGGGAGGCTCAGTCTATTCGACGGGAATGTGACCGTCACCATCCGAGCCATTGCCCCCGCAGGTGATGTCATCAGACCTTCTACCGCTGTATTCTTGCCGAGCCGCCCTTCGCGAATGCACGGACCTGGTCTACGGTCGCCATCGTAGTGTCGCCGGGGAACGTCGTAAGCAAAGCCCCGTGTGCCCATCCGAGCCTCACGGCTTCTTCAGGAGTCTCGCCGGTCAGCAATCCGTAGAAAAAACCGGACGCGAACCCGTCTCCTCCGCCGACGCGGTCGAGCACGTTCAGATCGGCAGTAGGTGAAGTGTACGGCTTGCC
Organism: Bacteroidota bacterium; assembly: GCA_021789755.1. Classification (GTDB taxonomy): domain Bacteria; phylum Bacteroidota; class Ignavibacteria; order Kryptoniales; family JAKASW01; genus JAKASW01. The sequence goes on along the minus strand of JAJYJD010000234.1, from coordinate 4,137 downwards.
GTTCACCCACGCTACCGCACCCCATCCATGATGGTTCGTCGAATGGACCTCGCGGAGCGTTGTAGCCACGACTCTGACATTCGGATATTTCGCGACCACTTTGTCGATCATTCCGAAGAAGGTGCTCGGATCGAGCTTTGATTTCGCTGCAACTTCCGGCCCAGGTATGCCGAGACCTTTCTGCAGATCTTCTTCGTTGCCGACCATAACATCGACGTTCTCTGCGATGCGCGCGATCACCTCGACCGCCTTCTTCTGCCCGCCCCAGATGTTCCAGAGTTTCTCGCGGAAGTTGAGATCGAAGCTGACTATCGCTCCGGCTTTCTTTGCAGCCTTCATCCCTTCGATTATGAGTTCGCCGGTTGACTCGGAAAGGGCGGCGAAGATTCCGCCGCTGTGGAACCAGCGGACCCCGGCTGCAAAGACGGCGTTCCAGTCGAAATCACCCGGCCTTAGCTGGGCCGCGGCCTCGTTGGCGCGGTTGTAAAACACGACGGGCGGCCTGATGCCGTGTCCCGTGTCACTGTATACGGTCGCCATGTTCGGGCCGTTGACACCGTTATGCTTGAAACGTTTGTAAAACGGTTTGACACCCATGGCTTTAACCCGCTCTGCGATCAAATCGCCGATCGGGTAATCGACCATAGCCGACACGATGCCGGTATTAAGCTGAAAGCAATCAGCCAGGTTTGCAGCTACATTGAACTCTCCGCCGCTGACGTGAATCCTGCACTCTGTCGCCTTCCGGAAGGGTATTATGCCCGGATCGAGCCTATGCACGAGTGCGCCGAGAGACACGAAGTCCAGCGCGCCTTTTTGCGGTACAATAAGATCATTGCTCATATCAAATCCCTGTTTATTGTTTTGTAGTCATGTTCTACAACACTTCTTAAGAAAACCTGAACCCTAAATGCTAGACTCTAAACAAATCCAAAACTCAAAAAGACCCATGCATTCAGCGAAGGGCATTGGTGGATGGACGACACATCCGTTTCACAATCAAAGAAATTGGACATTCGAATTTGTTAAGGATTTAGAGTTTAGTGGTTCGAGTGTTCATCCTTCATGCCAGGTACGTCGATGAAGCCGTTTCTCCGCCGCGTCCGGTCCAGTTCGTATGGAAAAATTCTCCGCGCGGCTTATCGACGCGCTCGTACTGGTGCGCCCCGAAGTAATCTCGCTGCGCCTGCAACAGGTTCGCCGGAAGTCGCGAGTTCCGGTAGCCGTCGAAATAGTTGAGCGCCGTCGAGAACGCCGGGACCCAAATCCCGTTCATCACCGCGGTCGAGACGACTCTTCGCCAGCCGTCCTGCGACCGCTCGATCTTCTCTTTGAAGAAGGGATCGAGCAACAGATTGCTGAGATTCGGAGTTTTGTCGAACGCTTCCTTTATCTTCCCGAGGAATATGCTCCGGATAATGCAGCCGCCTCTCCAGAGAAGCGCAATCCCGCCGTAGTTCAGGCTCCACTTGTATTCTTCTGCGGCGGCGCGAAGCAGCGTGAAACCCTGCGCGTACGAAACCAGCTTTGATGCGTACAGCGCCATTTCCAGGTCGGCCAGGAACGCCGCTTTGTCGCCTTTGAACGACGGTTTCGGCCCACACAGCACCTTCGATGCCTCGACTCGCTCTTCCTTCATGGCTGAAAGGCACCGCCCGTAGACCGCTTCGCTTATCAGTGTAAGCGGAATACCAAGATCCAGAGAGGTCTCACTCGTCCATTTACCCGTTCCCTTCTGACCTGCGGTGTCGAGTATCTTATCGACGAGCGGCTTCCCGTCGGTGTCTTTGTATGCAAGTATGTCTCTTGTTATCTCGATCAGGTAGCTGTTTAAATCACCGGTATTCCATTTCTTGAAAACCTCGTGAATTTCTCCGGCATTCATGCCGAGGAGTTCCTTCATTGTCTGATACGCCTCTGTGATGAGCTGCATGTCGCCATATTCTATTCCGTTATGGACCATCTTCACGAAGTGTCCTGCTCCGTCACTGCCGACCCAGTCGCAGCATGGTGTGCCGTCCTCGACTTTCGCTGCGATCGACTGGAATATCGGTTTCACATGAGGCCACGCGTTCGGAGAGCCGCCGGGCATTATCGAAGGTCCCCTCAACGCGCCCTCTTCTCCGCCGGAAACTCCTGTGCCGATATAAAGCAAGCCTTTGCTTTCAAGGTACCTGGTCCTGCGAATCGTATCCGGGAAATGCGAATTCCCGCCGTCTATTATTATATCTCCTTTTTCCAGGTGAGGAATCAGAAGCTCGATGAACTCGTCGACCGGCTTCCCGGCCTTGACCATCAGCATAATCTTCCGCGGCGTCCTAAGCGATAAGACAAGCTCTTCGATGCTGTGCGCCCCGACAACATTCTTTCCCTTCGCACGACCTTCCACAAAGCGGGTCACCTTCTCGACCGTGCGATTGAACACCGCGACGGTGAAGCCCCTGCTTTCCATGTTCAGCACAAGATTTTCGCCCATAACCGCCAACCCGATCAACCCGATATCTGCTTTCTGTGACATGCTGCCTTTCCTTTTGAATTAATAATTAAGAGTCGTCTTCTTGCCGAACCCGAATATGTTATGCCGCTCAGAAGCGACAAGGGAATAACACGGATAAGACAAATCTCCATCAGTCTTTTCCAAAGACACGAATTGCAATTCCGATGTCCTCTTGATGCTCGGCATCAGTACTTGGACCGTCATTTCATCCGCTATATTCGTGTTCTTTTATTCCACCGAACTTCGAATTAATCCGATCTATTTGAAACGATCCTTATGTGCCCATAGTCCAAGGGCGGGATTTGAAATGTAAAAGACCTCTTCGCCGCCGGGCATTTTGTTCATGCCGTCCCTGAGTTTCTTCGGATCGTACCGTCTCATCATCTCATTGATGTCGGCGTAACCGAGATTTACACTTTCAATCTCTTCTTTTGACAGGTGACCGGGACAGTATGTGATCGAAAACCGGTCTTCCGAAGAACCATGTATCAAATGGGCTGCGGCGCCAAGGCTATTCTTCAAATCGTCATTCTTTCTTACGTAGTCCAGAACTTTCGGCGTCCCCACGTAACCGTACTTCCTGATTATGACATCGTTGCCTGCATCCTCTCCGAATTCCTTCAGCCCGGGAGCGAGTACGATCAAGTCGCCGCCGTCTGCGATGGCCATACGAGTCCTGTAAACGGATTTGTTGCCGAGCCACGTGGACTTGAATTCGGTGGGGTCGAGATATACGACAACTTTCTTCAGCGGCCTGTCGAGCATGAAGAAATTCACCTTCAGAGACAGCGCTGCCGCGAGATTGAAACACTCCATGTCATCACCGATAAAGAGTCCTCTCACCACAATACGGTCCGATTCATCTTTATCGACGACCGTCAACACGTACACTATGGGGAGATGCCTCGCAAAATGTTCGGTGCCGTAGTTCAGGACTCTCTTAACGGGTGTATCAGCGCGGCCCATTATCCTCTCGAGGCCGTACGCCGCACCGAGAAAATGAGTTTTGTTTATTCCTTCTTTTCCGCCCGTGCCGATAAACACGTTCTTGTTGTGATTCGCCATCCCGATGACTTCATGAGGCACAACCTGTCCGACGGACAGAATGAGGTCATGACCGCCTTGAGCCACGAGTTTGTCTACCTGGAACGGGATCGGAAAATCGACGGCACCGCCGGAAACCTGTCGGACATAATCAGCCGGCACGTCTCCGAGTGTCACGAAACCTTCCCGCCAGTCGTGCACGCGAAAAAGTCGCTTCGGCGTCTCTCCGTACATGATCCCGATTTCCTTCTCAGTCATCGGGACGTGAGTGCCGATAGAAGGAAGTATGTCGGACAACCTGTCTTTGTAGTATTGCCAAGCATACTCCGTCAGTATTCCCGACTGGGAATGAAGCCTCGTGATATCTGGCGGAATAGCCAGAACTTTTTTCCGGGCGCCCAATTTATCGAGTGCCTCGTACAGCGCCGCCTTCAAATCTTCCCGCGAGAGACTCAGATTGGCAGAGCCCTTACCGTAGAATAGCATTGGTGTGTTCTATCTCCGAAGTTTTCCTTTATAAATTCTTCGAATCCGTCCGCAAAATCCAGTTCCCTGGAGATGAGGACCGATCTCATTTATGGTGATAACAGTCGCTG
>JAJYJD010000233.1 GCA_021789755.1 Bacteroidota bacterium | reverse complement strand
CGTCGGAATTGGCGACTCCGGACTTCCTGGCCGCATAAAGAAGAGACGCAATTGGACCTCCACCGCATGCCTCGCACCGCCGGTTCTCAAGGTCGTCCATGAACCTGTCGGGATCGAGCCCCGATACGTCCGAGATACAAACGCTGTCGATTTTGTTGGCAGTATCGTAATCATAGTAGTGCGAAAGATCCGAGCTTGCAACAATGAGTGTGCTCTTCCCCATCGTCACGTCCGCGATGACACTGCCCAACGTCCGACAGTATCTCCGGTTTTGATCACCCATAACGATCGGCAGAAGCTTGAAACTGCCAAGGGCCAGTTGGAGAAACGGGAGTTGGACCTCAAGCGCATGCTCGGACTTGTGCCCGGCGCGCGATTCTATCACTATTTCGCCGGCGGTCTCGATGAAAACATCACGGAGCGAGCCATCGATCTCGATTTCACCGAGCGGCGTTGAGTAAGCCTTACCAGAAAAGACGGAGATGCCGTCGAAATACTCGCGATGGCTGGGAGAGATAATTATCACGGTCTCAAACTGCTTCTTCCGGAGCAAAGAGTAGCCGTGAGCGGCAGTGTAGCCGCTATATGGATATCCTGCGTGCGGGGAGACGATCCCAAAGGGCTTGTCGGGGGGAGTTATCATGATCTTTGCCCTTGCATCCTGTAGAAATCTGACACAGGTCTTCTCGAGCTCGACTTTATCCGCGGGATAGAAAAGGCCTGCTACGGCGGCCGGACGAACGTAGTCACGTTCTTTCAGCAATGTCTTTCTCCCGTTCCTTTTTCTCTTCGCCTTCGCCGAAGACTTCGGCAGTAAAAACAAATATTTTCGAACCGGATTCCTTGTAGTCATCTTTGCCAAGTCCGGCCTTCATGCAGACATATTGCAGGAATTGTTCTCGGTCCCACCCATTCTCGGTCGCGACCTGCGGCAGGAGAAGGCCGCGATAATATCCTTTTTCGATGAGGACGCCGTGCTTGCCGATGACAACTTCCTGCGGAACGGCAACTCTCTTCAGCGGAGAAAGAACGGATATCTCTATGTCTATCTGATCGATTTCCGGCCCGGTGACGCTATCGAATCTCGGATCGGCAACGGCAGCTTTCGCCGCCATCTCCGAGACGGTTTCGTATAGAGGCAAATATGCTTCGATTAATCCGATGCAGCCTCTCAACTCATCGTGCAAGTGAAGAGTCACAAACGCTCCGGCCTTCTGGCGAAGTCTCGGTTCTACGGGTTCAGGCGGCAAATACTCCTTCCCCGAAATAACGGCGGTCACGGACTCTCTGGCGATTCTCAAGAGAGCGGATTTCTCTTCCACCGAGAATGTGAAGTCTACCTCCATACCCCGGGTATCCTCCTTGCACAATTCGGGCAGGTCCCGTCAACTAAGTTGTTCCGCAACACGCGGAAGCCGTCTCTTTCTACGAGAAGAGCGCGACAGTTCGGACAATATGTATTCTCGAGATTCTCCACGAGGCCCGGCAGATTCCCTGCATACACAAACTCTAATCCTGCCTCCCTGCCGATCGCGGCAGCATTCTGCAGCACCCTCACGGTCGTGCTACTTCTTTCGATCATTTTGTAGTCTTGATGGAAGGCAGTAACGTGCCACGGAATCTCCGGGGAAACCGACGCGATGAAATTTGCAATGTCCTTCAACTCGCCGTCGCTATCATTGAATCCCGGCACCACAAGAGTGACTATTTCCACCCAGAATCCTTTTTCCTTCAGCAACCTGATCGCATCGAGCACCACATCCAGCCGTCCGCCCAGCTGCCTGTATTTTTTACTATCAAAACCCTTAAGGTCCACTTTGTACAGGTCTACGTATGGCCTGATAAACTCGATCACCTCAGGAGTCGCATTGCCGTTAGATACATACGCACCGTGTATGCCGTAGGCCTTTGCCAGCTTCAGTATATCGACTGCCCACTCACTCGTTATCAGAGGTTCGTTATAAGTGGAAACGAGCACAGGGGACTTGTAAACGAGCGCCAACTCGACAATTTTCTCCGGTCCGACAAACTCGGGCACCGCATTTGCCGAAGGATCTCTCAGCACCTGGCTTGTCAGCCAGTTCTGGCAGTAACTGCAATGGTAGTCGCATCCGAGCATTCCGAAACTGAGAGCATTCGCTCCGGGGAAGGCGTGGAAGAAGGGTTTCTTCTCGATAGGGTCGAGCTGGATGCCCGAGGCGTAACCGGATGGGACAAAGAGTTTTCCTCCTTTATTGAATCTCACCCGGCATATACCGTCACGACCCGGTTTGATCTTGCATCTATGACCGCAGGCGTAGCAAAGCACCCAATCATTCTCTAATTTCCGGTATAATTCTCCCTCAGCTGTGTGTTCCTGAAGAATGTCTTTGAGTGTAAGGATTTCTGCCATAACGGTCCTGACTCACCGAATTTTACCTCACTCTTCGGAGAAAGTCAATCCGCACTACTTTGCAGGTACCGGCTCAATTTGAAACGCGCCAGAGAGCTTAGCGAAGTCACGCCGATGGCGGCCTCGCTGCAGGCGAGGTTTTCATGCAAAAGTCATTCGAATAGGACGCATTAATGGATTCTACCGAACGGACCTTGGCAGTGTACCTCTGATTCTCTGAAAGTGAGCCGCTACCTACTTCCGCATCCACTGATTCAGAATATTCTCGAACTCCGCTTCAGACAATTTCCTTTTTCCCGTGGCACCGGATTTTATGCGCTGCCGGAGAGCCTCATAGAGGGTGATCGCGCAAGCCACCGACACATTAAGACTCTGGACCATGCCGTGCATCGGGATTTGGAACCGTATATCCGCCGCTGCGGAGGCCTCGGGAGTCACGCCGCGGTGCTCGTTACCGAAGACCAGCGCAACCTTACCCAGAAAATCGAGGTCATACAATGACACCGACTCCTCACTCACGACACTTGCAGCAATTACAAATCCTTCCCCGCGAAGTTCCTTGTAACACGACTCTACAGACTTGTAATTCCGTCTTTCCACCCATTTGTATGCACTCGCAGAACTTTTCTTCCCGATCTTCGGGAAGGACTCCGTTGTGTAAAGGAGGTTGATATTTCGAACACCGACTGCGTCGCAAGAGCGGAGTATGGCGCTCACGTTGTGGGGGTCATGGATGTTTTCAAGGACAACCGTCAGGTCGGGCTGCGTAAGCTTCAACGCGCGCGACAACCTCTCGACTCTTCTGTCCGACTTCATTCCCTGAACACCTCGAGTAAAACTACTGCCGAGACAATAAATATTCCTCCTGCTATCTGGAAGACCTCCATTTTCTCGCCCAGGAATATGAACGAAGTGCAGATCGCCACCACCGGCTCGAGCGTAGAGACAATGATAGCTGTTGAAGCCGCAAGGTGTTTCAGCCCGGTGAAATAAAAATAATACGGTATGAGCACCGAACTGAAAGAAAAGCCCGTGAGGATCGAAAGTTCGGGGTAGCCGATCGGGGTCAGATCGGTCCGGCCGAGAATGTCGACAGCAATCCAGAACAGGCCGGCGCAGATCAGAGTCCACGTCACCGCCGTCCAGACCGAATAGTGTTTGCCCGCCACCTTGTTATACACGTTGAAGAATGCGAAGCAAATTGCCGAGGCGACGCCGAATAAAATCCCGACCGTGGTGATGTGAACATCCGGACTGAAGGCGCCAAGCATAATCGCACTGCCGCCCAGCGACAGGACGATCGCGAGCGTTTTGACCCTGCTGATCTTCTCCTGCCGGCTGAGAAGCATATAGACAGCTACGATGGCGGGAGCAGTGTATTGCAGAAGTATTGCGATGCCTACGTTAGTCGCCTGGATTGCCATGTAGTAAGCGTAGTTCGCACCGGCGACTCCGATCACGCCGAGTAAGGCGAAGTCGGTCAGGTCGCGCAGCGATACGTGCAGGAGTTTTCTGTTTAAGAACAGGAGAACCATGGTCAGGAAGAACGCTGTAACGATTACCCTCGACTGGACGATCAGCATCGGTGAAATGTCGTGCTGGAAAAGAAATTTGGCCGCCGTCGCGGATGATCCCCAGAAGAATGCAGCGGTGAAAATGCTTACGTAACCCCGAAGTCGTGAGTTCAAGATCAGCGCCGAGACTTTTGTTTGAAGTAGTTAAACATCTCGTCATTCCCGTCCATTTTGTAGAACACGGAAAGGCGTTCATAAATTGACACGGGGTCCTCAACCTTGTCCACGCCGCTTTTCAGAAAGAATATTATGCTCTGGAGTGTCGGTATTCTCAGGTCGGGATTGAAAAGGGTACAGGAATTCCGGTAAGGCTCGTCCGATTTCGGGTCAAACTCCGACGCCTTTTTCAGGCAAAGGAAAGCGAGCTCCAGACTGTCGACTTCTGCGGGCCGGGATTCAAAGACACCGGAGAGCCACATATAAATTTCAAAACCGATATGCGGAAAAACCTCTCCGAGTCTTTTCGCAAAGAAGAAAAGCTCTTCAGATTTCAGGGAATTGTTCCAAAAAAGCTCCCGGTACACATCCACGTCGTCGATCCGCCGTTCGAGAGCCTTCCTGAAGACTTCGAAGAGGTCGTTGAAGCCCTGCTGGTTCCTGAACTCATTTTTCAAATCCGCCGGAGAAGGATCCTGCAAGTCCTCTTTCACCTGCCTTCTCAGTTGCCGTTCTGAATATGATTATCACCCCACTTCAACACGTCCAATCTGACGTTGGCGGTTCCGGTTTGAATCATGCCGATCGCCCTGGCCGCCGCCTCCGACAGATCGATGATCCTCCCCTTCTCGAAAGGGCCGCGGTCATTCACGGTCACTTCTACACTCTTGTTGTTCGCGAGGTTTGTGACACGGAGAATCGTCCCAAATGGAAATTCCCGGTGGGCCGCCGTGAAGGCGTCCTTGTCAAAAATCTCGCCGCTTGCGGTCTTCTTGCCGTCGAAGCCGTACGAATAAAACGATGCTACCCCCTCGACGGTGAGCAGCACTTTTCCACTGAAGCGCGTCGGCACTGAGGAGGAACCCGATGCCGGGCTAAAAGCTGATGGACCCGATGACGTAAACCGCTCTGCCGCGGAGCACCCGAAGAGATAGAACGAGAGGGCGGCCAAAGCGAGCAGGTGGAATCGTCTCAAACCAGATCTTGCCTGTCCTTCTTCTTGAGTACCTCCACAATTTCCTTGACCCCCTGCGATTTGCCCCGCCGGCATATGAGAACGGCGTCTTTTGTTTCAACGACAATCAGGTCGTCGACATCCACAAGGCCGAATGTCTTTTCCGCTGCCCAGACCAGGTTGTTTTGCGACCTCATGGTCAGGACATCACCTTTGAAGGAATTGCCGTCGCTATCCCTGTCACTCAGTCTATATACTTCATCCCACGATCCGACGTCACTCCATTGGAAATTGCCGGGGATGGTCAGAACGTTCGCAGCCTTCTCCATGACTGCATAATCGACAGAAACGGATTGGACCCTGAGATAAAACTCTTTAAGAACCTTTTCGTATCCAGGTCCCCCGAAAGAGTCCCTGAGCTGCGACCAGAAATCGGAGAAGTGAGTCAGGTTTTTCCTTAGTTCTTCGAGTATCACGTCGAGGCGCCAGACGAACATGCCGCTGTTCCACAAATAGCTGCCGCTCGCAAGGAACTTAACTGCAGTTTCGTAATCAGGCTTTTCCTTGAAGGCGAGCACGCGATGGCCCCCGTGGTCAGCGATGTCCTTGTCGGGAGTACTGTTGTCGAAATGAATATACCCGAAGCCGGTTTCCGGATGTGTAGGCCGTATACCAATGGTGACAAGCGCCCGTTGTTTGTCTGCGAGTCGTATGGCATTCTTCAGCTGCGCAATGAACTTTTCGTCCTCGGATATCAGGTGATCGGACGGAAGGACCACCATTACCGCGTCCTGTGTGAGCGAGGATATGGCAGAGGCG
>JAJYJD010000232.1 GCA_021789755.1 Bacteroidota bacterium | reverse complement strand
CGTCATTTGTCGAGGAAGGGGTGGGCGTAAACAGCGGCCGCTTCACAGGTATGGAAAGCGCGGACGTATGGGATGGAATAGCCGACGAGCTTCAGAAGATCGGCGCAGGTTCGAGGAAAGTGAACTACCGCATTCGTGACTGGCTGCTCTCTCGTCAAAGATATTGGGGTGCACCGATACCGATAGTTTACTGCGATGTGTGCGGGGAAGTGGCTGTTCCGGAGAAAGATCTACCTGTTCTTCTCCCTTACGATGTGGAGTTTAAGCCTACGGGTGAATCTCCCCTGGCTCGGAGTCAGAGTTTCGTCAATACGAAATGCCCGAAGTGCGGCAGGCCTGCAAAGCGGGACGTCGACACGATGGACACATTTGTCGACTCGTCGTGGTATTTCCTGCGGTACATGTCGCCGCGGCTCGATACTGCGCCTTTCGACAAAAATATCGTATCGAAGTGGCTGCCGGTCGACAAGTATGTGGGCGGAGCCGAGCACGCTACGATGCATCTTCTCTACGCTCGGTTTGTGATAAAGGCATTGAAAGATGACGGCTGGCTGAGTTTTGACGAGCCGTTTCAGAGCCTGGTTCATCAGGGGACCATCACCAACCAGGGCGCAAAGATGTCGAAGTCGCGCGGAAACGTGGTAAGCACCGACAAGTTCCTCAGCACTTACGGTGCCGACACGTTCAGAATGTTCCTGATGTTCATGGGACCTTACGACGAGGGCGGAGATTGGAGCGACCGGGGAATAACGGGTGTGTTCAGGTTTCTGAACAAAGTCGTCGATCTTTACGAGGCAGGTAAGACCCTGCCGAGGGCTGTGAAGTTCAATTTCGGAATGGAGGAGCTGGACGAAAACGAACGCGGCGTATACAGGAAGTTCAATCAGCTGAAGAAGAAGGTCACAGAGGATATTGAGCAGTTCAAATTCAACACTGCCATCGCGGCGCAGATGGAATTCCTGAACGGCTATTCGCAGACTGTCGGAGATAACGGCGGCGGCGTGCGCCGGGAGCTGCAGGCTCTCGTCCTCGACGAGTTTAACATTCTTCTCGCTCCTTTTGCACCTCACCTCGCTGAAGAACTTAATTATTTCCGCGGCGGAAAGCCTTCCGTGTTTTCTACGGCGAGCTGGGTGAAGTACGATCCCGCCGCGATAGAAGAAGAAAGCGTGACGCTGGTCGTCCAGATCAACGGCAAGGTCCGTGCGAGGCTCACCGTTCCGGTGAACTCCAGCGAAGAGACTATTAAATCGTCCTCGCTGGCCGATGAAAACGTGAAGCGGCATCTCGAGGGCAAGCAGATCCTCAAAGAGATTGTTGTTCCGAACAAGATCGTGAACTTCGTGGTGAGGTGATGGAGAAAATCTCCGCAATCATCATCGCCGGCAATGAGGAGAAGAACATCGCCGAATGCCTGGAGAGCGTTAGATGGGCTGACGAGATAATTGTCGTGGATTCCGAGAGTACGGATAAAACGGTTGAAATATGCAGACGTTATACCGACAAAGTGTTCGTGCGGAAATGGGAAGGCTATTCTTCACAAAAAAAGTATTCGATGGAAAAAGCGAGCAATGAATGGGTGTTGAGCCTGGACGCGGATGAACGTGTATCTCCGGAACTCCTTGAAGAGATCAGGAGCCTGGACTTATCGACGGCAGACGGCTTTTATACGCCGAGACGAAACTATTTCCTCGGCAAGGTAATAAGAAGCTGCGGATGGTATCCTGATTATCAGCTCCGGCTTTTTCGCAAGTCCAGAACCAGGTTGACCGACAGACAGGTCCACGAAGGATTCACGGTAGACGGGAAGCGGGCCTATCTCAAGGGAGAGCTCATTCACTATACTCACCAGACCATCGCCGGAACTTTAGCGAAGGTGAACGAATACTCGACGCTGGAAGCGAACGAAAAAGCCGGCAGGATACACATGACCGGGCCGAAGTTGTTCTTCAAACCAGTCTGGGCGTTCTTCCAGCATTTCATAATTCGCCGCGGTTTTACCGACGGCGTGTATGGGCTGATGGTTTCGGTTATTCACGCGATCACGAAGACACAGGTTTACATGAAAATCTGGGAAATCCAGAATGCCCGCACAAAAAAATAGTTCGTTCAAAATATACCTGAGGCTCGTGAGGTACGTTAAGCCGTACAGGCGCTTTCTCACCGGCTCAATCATATCGACCGTCTTCTTTTCCATTTTTTCCGGCGCATCCATTTACCTTACGATTCCGCTCCTGGACACTCTCTTCAACCAGGGAACACCGCAGCCGCTTGCAGTGAGCGCTTCGTCCGGTATACTGGATCATTTCAAGGCGGACGCCGCGAACCTGTTTAACAGTTTTGTGTTCGCCGGGACAAAATCGCAGTCGCTTTTCAGGATATGTTTCATAATCGTCGCATCATTTTTCCTGAAGAACGTCTTCGGTTACCTCCAGGCTTACCTGATGGCATTCGTCGAACAGGGCCTGATGCGGGACATCAGGAACGATCTTTACAAGAAGCTCCAGGAATTGTCGATCGGCTATTTCACGAACGAGCGAACCGGGGCTCTCATCTCGAGAATAACGAACGATGTCAACGTGGTTAACGGCGGCATCTCGGCCAGCTTCGTGACCTTGGTCCGAGATCCGCTGATGATCGTAGTATTCCTGTCGATAGCCGTCGCTATCAGCTGGAAGCTGACGCTGATTGCCTTCCTGGTGACGCCATTCGCGCTCGTCATCATCAGCGGGATTGGCGTGAGGCTTTATAAGGAAAGCGACTTATCCCAGCGACGCATGGCCGACATTACCTCTGTACTGCAAGAGACGATCAGCGGGATGAAGATCGTCCGCGCATTCGGTATGGAAAAGTTCGAGATCAGGCGCTTCGAGGATCATACGAGGAAGTACTTTAAATCGCTTCTGAAGATTACACAAATTCGTAACTTAGCATCTCCGATCACGGAATTTCTCTCGGTCCTTGCCGGGGGTGCGATCATCTACTACGGCGGCATGCAGGTACTTCAATCGGGCGCTCTTTCCCCGAGCGCATTCATGGGATTCCTCTTCGCTATTTTTCAGATAATGCCGCCTGCTAAAGAATTGACGACGGTGAGCAACAGGATTCAGGAATCCGCTGCGGCGGGGAAGCGGATCTTCGATGTGCTTGATGAAGAGGGAAAACTCCCTGAGCGCGCCGATGCCGCTGAACTGAAGAATTTCGATAAAGAGATAAAATTTGCAAATGTATGGTTCAGCTACCCGCATTCCCGGATCGGTGAGATCAAGCTCGCTGACGGCGGATATGTTTTAAAAAACATCGAGTTTGCGCTCCGCAAGGGCGAGATACTTGCGATTGTCGGGCCGTCGGGCGGCGGCAAGTCGACTCTGATCGATCTCATCCCGAGATTTTACGACCCGACTCGAGGAGCGATCTACATTGACGGGCTGGATCTAAGGAGCGTGACAACCAACAGCCTGCGGTCCCTGATCGGCATCGTATCCCAGGAGACCATCCTTTTCAACGACACGGTGAGGAACAACATCGCTTACGGGCTGTCGGACTTTCCGCTGGAAAAGATCGTGGAGGCGGCGAAGGCGGGGAACGCGCACGACTTCATAACGCAGCTCCCCCGGGGCTACGACACGATGATCGGTGAGCGGGGCACAAAACTCTCGGGAGGACAGCGTCAGCGCATTTCGATAGCGAGAGCTCTCCTGAAAAATCCGCCGATCATGATTCTCGATGAGGCCACTTCCGCGCTCGACTCCGAATCCGAAATGCTCGTGCAGGAAGCGATCGAGCGGCTGATGAAGAACAGGACTTCGATTGTGATTGCCCACAGGCTCTCGACAATAAAGAATGCCGACTGGATACTCGTCGTTAACGACGGCGAGATCGTGCAGCGCGGAAAACACCAGGAGCTTCTCCGTCAACGCGGGGGAATTTACAAGAAGCTCTACGAGATGCAGTTCAACGACTGACGCGGTCTGCAAAATATGAGAAAAGCCAAAAGGGAAAAATTCCTGGAATTCGTCGGAAACCGCCATGAAGTGCGGCGAATACTTGTCGTCAGGAACGGTTTGATCGGCGACACGCTCTTTGTGACACCGGTCCTCGAAAGATTGCACGGCACGTTCCCTCAGGCAGAACTTGACATGGCAACGAGCGACAAAAGCGTGTCGATTCTTAAAAACCATTCAAGTTTGAATGCGGTTTTTGCGATCCCCGCCAAATATTCGATAGCCCGTCACGCACGGTTCTTTCTTTCGCTCAGGAAATTCCATTACGACATCGTCGTTATCCAGGAATCGAATTCTCATTACGTCCTCATGGCCAAGTTGACCGGTGGAAGATTCCTCGTTGGCTTTGAGAACAAGCTGGACTCATTCCTCGATTTTTCAGTGGGCTGGGAAAAAGGAGCACATGCGGTCCGCGCGGAATTGGAAACGGTAAGGAGCTGGACGAATGATAATCTCCCCGTCGCTATGAAGCTTGACGTGACGGAAGAGGAGAAGAACGGATCTGCATACATTCTACGCACATGCGGAGTAAGAGATTTCAACAGGATTGTCTGCATACACCCCGGTGTAAGCGTAACGCGCTCCCAGCGCGAGTGGGTTCCGGAATATTATTCGCGGCTGGCCGATATGCTGATCGAGAACTCGGGAGTGGAGATTGTCATTGACGGTGTCGAGCAGGACGGGCCGCTTGTGGAAAGTATAATCGCCGGCATGAAGAACCGTCCTGTATCGATCCTCGGCAAAACCGGTATCCGGCAATTCATGGGCGTGCTTAAACTTTGTAAAGTGCTGATCGGTCCGGACACGGGCACTTCTCACCTTGCGACTGCCGTCGGTACACCGGTTGTCATGTTGTTCGGGCGAAGCGATCCGGCCGACAGCGGCCCCTTCGACCCGACGGGCAGATCGAGGCTTCTCCACGCCTACATGCCGTGTATAGGCTGCATCAAAATGGATCCGCCGCCGCAACAGTGGAACATATGCAAAGATATCTATCCCGTCGTTTGTATGGGGAAGTTGACACCGGAAACGGTTTACAACTCGGTGGTTGAAGTCCTGAATTTGAAAGGGAGATCCAACTGACCCGGAATGAGAGAGGAGCCGGACCCACATTGCTGATCAAATCGGTGCTCAGGCCCGTTGAAAATGCAAACCTGGTGAGGCTCGGTCCGAAGGGGGACGGCGGGTATGTGGTCCCCGAAGATCAGATTAAAGATTGCGAATTATTGATTTCACTGGGGCTTTCCGATAACTGGTTATTCGACAAAGAATTTCTTGCAAGAAACCCGCATGCCAGGGTGGTCGGTGTGGATCATACCGTCGGGCCATTTTGGTTCCTGCGCAGGACGGTGAAGTATGCATGGAAAGTAGTCCTGTACACGATGCTTGTCAATGGCCGGAAGAGAAGTAAATATATCTTTAAGTTGAAAAATGCAGCCGCGTATTTTTCTTTTTTCAACGGCCCGCACCGTCATATAAAGAAAAGGGTCTCAAATCGGGAAAGTCGTATTGACATTAGTCTTGGACGGATTCTGGATTCATACCAGGCCCGGAATTCGAATTACGATGTGTTTCTGAAGATGGACATCGAAGGGGCGGAGTATGAGGTTACGCGGGATATCGAACGGTGTCATGAACGGATCAGGTGCATGGTGGCTGAGTTCCACGATCTTGACGAAAGGACGGATGATTTCAACGGCTGCATGCAAACCCTGTTGCACCACTTTTCTGTAGTACATATTCACGGCAACAACGGCGCTCGCTATGACCGGGTAAACAATTTCCCATCCGTGGTGGAAATTACGTTTGTGAACAAATCGCTGTACGTCGAGAGTCCTTCGGTCTCGACAGCCGACTACCCGAGAGACGGGCTGGATTTTCCGAACAACCCGGGT
>JAJYJD010000231.1 GCA_021789755.1 Bacteroidota bacterium | reverse complement strand
GTAGACAAATGTTTTGTAAATTCCAGGCGCACTCACAGCCACGTCTGCGTAACCGTCATTGTTTAAATCGCCGACCCCTTTGACGTAGGCTCCAAGCTGTTCGCCAGAGTCACTCGATGCAACCTCCAAGATTGTCCTCAACTTAATAGGCTGATATGGAACCTGAGGAAGAGCAACCTCAACTAAAGCTATTATCAAAGCTAATATTCTAATCATTGCCGCAAACCTGCTTTCACTGAATGTAGACCGCTTTCTTAGTTTCTTCACCATTTTGAGCAGTCAATTGATAAAAATATACACCGGAACCGACACGATGTCCTCTTTTCTTCGTTCCATCCCAATGAATTGCATGTGATCCCGCTGTTTCATTTTCATTGTTTAATAGCGTTCTCACTTCCTTCCCGAGAACATGATAAGCTTTTAATGTAACATTACTATTTACTGATAACTCACAACTGATCGTTGTCGATGGATTAAACGGATTTGGATAGCTGCTCAGATTAAAATCAGTAGCTACCGGCTGATTTCTTCTTTCGTGTTGCATGCGAAGCTCACAATTTTGCTATGGTTGTGCAGGGTTACCAGTGTGTCAATCCTTTTTGATCTGATGTAGTACTCCAATTGAAGTTGAAGTCTGGCCCTAGTATCAACTTGTTCCCGCAGCGCTGGGCGTACGAATTTGAAAGGCATGGCAGCAGTAGCAGCCAGGCTAGACAAAACATCTCTGTTTTCTTGTTGTTCATTTGTACCTCAGAGACTTGTTTAATGTGCAACGAGCAAACACCCACCGTGTTCTGCTATTCAACCCGGCGTTATTTCGGTCGCCTTTTTATTGAACGTTTAAGAGCATCCCTGCTGTTCGGCAATTGTCGCTTTCCCTGAGTCGTTCAGAGTTCACCCATGGCCCCCTTTGCCTTCATCCAATAGTATTACAGGCCTTTCGAAATGTCAAATAAAATGCCTAAAACACGCACCTAAATAATTTGATCTGTGGTCATCTTATACTTTTTCTGTGTCATCTGCGTGCAACCGTCTCAATTTGAAATAGCCCGCTACCCAAGATTTCATCGCGCTCGACCGACGCACGGAAACCGTATGCTATTTCCCGCGTTGAAACTCGATCACAATGCTGCCCAGAGCGATCGAAAGAAGCTTGGCGTCCTTCTTGTCAGCCCGTGACGGAATCAGAATCGGCACCTTCGCGCCGACGATGACATGTGCGAGCCGGAGGTTGGCGAAATATGTCGTGCTCTTCGCGAGGCTGTTCGCCGATTCGATGTTCGCAGCAACGAGTATCTCCGCTCTCCCCGCTACCTCAGATTTGATCCCTTTCTCTTCGGCGGCTTCGACCGAGAGCGCGTTGTCAAGAGCAAGGGGTCCGTCAACGAGGCAGCCTTTGATCTGCCCTCTTTCGTTCATCTTGGAGAGGGCGGCGGCATCTATCGTCGATTGAAGATTCGGCATTACAAATTCCGTGGCTGATAGTATTGCTACCTTCGGGTTCGGATTTCCCAAAGCGTGTGCCACTTCGGTCGCGTTGTTTATCAGCTCGACTTTGTTTTTTAGATCGGGAGCCAGCGTCATTCCCCCGTCGGTAATCATTATAAATCGATTGCCGGGACGTTCCGGATATTCAAGCACAAAAATGTCTGTGAGAAGCCTTCCGGTTTTCAAACCGCTCTCTTCGGCAAGTACGGCCCTCATCATCGTGGAAGTGTCCACGCCTCCTTTCATCAGGATGTCAGCCTCTTTCTTCGCGACGCACTCGATGGCGAGCGACAGAGCCTGATCTACACCTCCGGCGTGCACAATGCTGATACGCCCCGACACTCCCTTCGGCTGAGAAGAGATCCATTCTTTTATCACCGATTCGTCGCCGAAAAGGATGAATTTTGTGCCCAGGACCAAACACGCATCGGTTATGGCGGAAAAGGTCTCGGCATTGTTCGGGAAAACTACGGCCACGGTCTTCGGCGGCAGCTGTTTGGCGGCCTGAAGCATCTCATCAAAATTGTTTACGCCATTCTTGCTCATCTAGTACTCCAAAGCTTCTTCTTCGCCGCGTAGAACTCTCAGAACTCCGAGCGCGAGACTTTTCATTTCATCCTCACCGGGAAATATCTGCAATGGGGCAATGAATCTTACTCTTTCTTCGATCCATCTTATCAGAGTTTTTGATCCCGCAAGTCCTCCGGTCAGCACTATACCGTCTATTTCCCCCTTCAGCACGGTCGCCATCGCCCCGATTTCCTTTGAAATTTGGTACGCCATTGCCTCGTAGACTTCCCGCGCTTCATCATCTCCCTTTGCAATTTGATCCTCGACCTCGCGCGCCGAGTTGGTGCCGAGGTAGGCCGTCAAGCCGCCTTTCCCCATCACCATCTTTCTGACTTCCTGCTCCGAAAAATCATTCGAGAAGCAAATCCCGATGAATTGCTGAAGCGGCAATCCTCCGGTTCTCTCTGGAGTGAACGGTCCGTCGCTCGAGGCATCGTTGGCATCTATGATCCTCCCGCGTTTCACGGGCGCGATGGATATCCCTCCTCCGAGGTGCGCGACGACGAAATTCGACTCCGATACGCCCTTCCCGATTTGGGCGGCAGCCAGTCGCGTCGCAGAGTGTATATTCAACGCGTGCGAAAGACTTTTTCGTGTGATCAGCGGGTGGCCGGAATATCTTGCCAGCGACTCGAACTCGTCGACCGAGACCGGATCGACGACGTAAGCTACGCAGTCATATTCGTCGGCAACCATTTTCGCGATTGCACAAGCGAGGTTGGACACATGCTCGCCCTGCAGGTTTGAACGCGCATCCTCAATCATGCGGCTGTTCACCGTGTAGGTTCCCCCCGCAACGGGTCTCAGCAGGCCGCCTATCCCCACAACCGCCGATGGAGGCTGCTCAAGCCCGCTCAACCAATTTGAAGCGATGCTTGCCCGAAAATCGAACTGTTCCCATACATTCGTGTACTTTTCAAGCTCTTCGTTCTTGTGCCGGATCGCAGCAGAAGCTACCAGTTCGTTGTTGGAGAAAAAGGCCAGTTTGGTAGAAGTCGAACCCGTATTCACGACAAATATGAAATGGTTCCTGTCGGGTTCCCACATATTCACTTACTCCTTCGTCTCAAGTATTGCAATGTCTCCAAACGATCCGCGAGTGTCGAACTGCATTTCGCCATTGACACAAAGCGAAAAGAGAGCAAGAAAATATCTATATCAGAAAGAGGTAGTTACATTTATGCGGTGCAGCCCGCCAATCTTCGGCCCCCATGAAGAATAAGAATAGTCGAACCCGTAGCCGAAGAACTTGAGTCCCAGTCCGAACGAGAGTCCTTCGATTCCCGAATTTAAGCCGACCTTCATTTGCTGGTGCTGAAGATTATTGAAACCGACCCTGACGTGAAAGTTGTCCGAGAGCAGAAATTCCCCGCCGATGACGAAGGAGCGAAGCTTATCGGAGAAGCTGAGACCTGAATCTCCCAGCCTCTCAAAAGCAAAATTCAGAATCAGCGGAAGATGCTCGAGTTGTTTCGAGACTCCCAGTCTCACATCGAACGGAAGCGGTTCCTTCACGCCGTCATAATAACTCAGCTGCTGGCCGGCATTCACAACCGAAAAACCGACTCCCATGAGATCCTGCGGGAAGTCGTAATACAATCCGAAATCGAATGCAAGCCCGGCGGAACTGTAAGTGTCTATGGACGAGTATATACCTTTCAGGTTGATGCCGTAGCTGAAATCTTTCGCGAGATAGTTGGAATAGTTCAACGTCAACACCGCGTCGCCGGCGCTGAACGTGCCATATTGATTACCTGCCTCATCTGTTTTCGCGAATGAGCCGTAATTCAGATACCCGATTCCCACGCCGAAGTATCCCGTCTCAGGCAGCTGGAAAGTCGAAAAGACGTAACCTCCGTTTATGTCAAGAACATGTTTGAGGAACCCGAAAGTGACCGCGCGGTCTTTCGAAGAAACGGCGAGAGCCGGGTTGTAGTAGAAAGCGCTGGGGTCATCGGTCCGAGCCAGAGCGCTGCCGGCAAGCGCGGCTTCCCTGGCGCTTACGTCGAGATCGAGAAACTGATATACGGTCTGACCTACAGCCGAACCCGACACAAGCAAAACAACCGCGAAACATAACGATTTCATTTTCAAAATGTACCCGCGACGATCCTATTTTTCAAGACCAGCCATATATATTATATTTTCTGACAATTCGATGAGAAACCTCCGCATCAATAAGGCCGCGATTCACAGGATACTTGTCGTTAAGCCGCGCGCTATCGGCGACGTTCTCCTTTCAACCGCCGTTCTGCCGAATCTCAGGCGGGAGTTCATGGACGCCCGGATCGACTTCCTCGTCGAATCCTTCGCATCACCCGTCCTCGAGGGCAATTCATTCGTCGACAATATAGTCGCATACGATACGCGGAGAGATTCTTCCATTTCTATAATATCTGCCGTAAGAAAGAATCGCTACGATCTTGTGATCGATTTATTCGCGAACCCGCGCACGGCAGTAATTACTTTGCTGAGCGGCGCGAAGTACAGGGTCGGCTTCCCTTTCAAATGGAGAAGGCTCGCCTATAATATCGTCGTTCCCCCAAGAAGCGGAACAGTCCATAATGTCGAATTCAATCTCGATGCACTTCGCCGGCTGGGGCTGAGAGTTGATAACACGACTCCGTCTTTCTACCTCGACGATGACTCCATCGCTTTTGCATCGGATTTCATTTCAAGCCTGGAATTAACGCTCGGCAGTTTCATCACATTCAACATCGGCGGAGGATGGGAGACAAAACGATGGCCTGCAGAGAAGTTTATTCGGCTTTCACACATGATAGACGAAGAGGTTCACCAGCCTGTGGTTGTTCTCTACGGGCCGTCCGAGGCTAAGGAAGCCGAAGGAATTGCCGGATCGTCCGGCGCGATACTTGCCCCGCCGACATCGTTGAAACAGATGGGAGCCATCATGAAGGCATCGCGGCTCCTTGTGACGAACGATTCCGGCCCGATGCACATCGCAGCCGCGCTCGGTGTGCCGACGCTCGCAATATTCGGACCGACGAGCCCCCATCTGCAGGGCCCGTACGGCAACATTTCGGAGATCGCGAGAAATGAGAAACTCGATTGTCTGGAATGCAATCTGACAAAGTGTTCGATCGGCAATCTCTGTATGAAGGAACTCGAACCCGAGACCGTGTTCGAACACCTCAAAATCCTCATCACAAAGATCGACGAAAGAATGTCTAAAACTAATCCCGATAGAGGAGTCGCGAAGAGCGATGAAGAAATTTAACATGGAAATACCCGATTGCAAAAGATTCAGCGGATACAAACCCTGTATCCCCTATAAAACCTGCTATGAAGGCTGTGTCCAGCCCGACAGACCCTTCGGCAAGAAGATCCTCATAATTAACCTGGACGCCATGGGAGACGTGCTGATGACCACGGCCCAGCTGCCGCCGTTGAAGCGAAAGTATCCTGAAAGCTACGTCGCGTGGATTACCTTGAAGTCAGCGACGCCGCTCCTCGCAGGAAATCCGTACATTGACGATGTATTTTCCTGGGACGCCGAAAGCTGGCTGGTGCTCGAACAAATGGAGTTCGACCTCATTCTAAACGCCGACAAGTCGAGACGATCCGCAGCCCTTGCTATGGCGCTCGACGCGAAGGAGAAACTGGGCTTCGGACTCAATGGAAACGGTCAGATCATCCCGCTCAATAAAGAAGCAGTGTACAACTTCAAACTCGGTTTAGACGATTATCTGAAATTCAGGATTAACAAACGGACCGGGCAGGACATACTGGCGGAAACATTCAAACTTCCGTATGATCACGACGAGTATGTCCTGCAATTGAGCGACGAAGAGCTGGCGCTTACGAGAGCGTACCGTGAGTCAAAGG
>JAJYJD010000230.1 GCA_021789755.1 Bacteroidota bacterium | reverse complement strand
CGTTTCCTTGACAGTTCTTCAGCTCTCCCGATTACAACATGAACCCGCTCCAGCTGCATTCCTTCCAAAATGGACGAAACTGCGGAGGTTTTCTTCCCGATCGAATCGAGCAGCCAGAGATCAATGCCTCTATATATGATAAGGATTGGAATCCCCGGCAAGCCTCCGCCTGTACCGAGATCAAGCACCGAGGCATCCGGCTTCAATTTTTCCCCGAAAAGTAATGAGATCGAGTTAAGCGCGTGGTTCGGATAGAAATTCTCTTCATCCTTTCTGGAGATGAGATTTACATGTTTGTTTGCGGAGAGAAGGAGTTGGCGGTACATTTCGAATTGAGAGGTTTGTTCGTCACTTAAATTGAGCCCGTTGGCGGCACAAATAGAGCGAAACCAGGCGATGTCTTTCATTCGTGGGAGGAGAAGTCGAAAAAGTAATTTGCTACTTCTTTTACCCGGATGACACATCCGGCCGAAACATGAGTCAAACCCGATGTCAGACAAAAGGAGCAGCGGCAGTTACCGGTCGTCTCAGTCAAACGGGAGAATGTCCAAAACCCCATCATGCATCCGGAAGTTCGACGAGCTTCCGCAGAGCCGAGACCTCTTTCTTCGTCAGGTTACGCCACCCTCCCCGCTGCAGCCCGTGGTGATTCAATCCCGCGTACGAATACCTGTCCAGCTGAACGACTCGTATATCGATCGATTCAAAAATGCGTTTGACGAGGTGGTGCTTGCCTTCGTGCACCGAAATTCCGACCTCAAGTCCTTCGCTTTCGGGCATGACATAAATATCGTCGGAGACGGTGACGGAATTATCGATCATCACGCCCTTTTTCAGCCTGGCCAGTTCTCGTTCCCTGATCGGTCGGTCCAGCGTCGCCTTGTAGACTTTCAGCACGAGATGTTTCGGGTGCATCAACCTGTTGGCGAGCTCACCGTCGTTGGTCAAAAGAAGCGTGCCGGTCGTGTTGCGGTCGAGCCTGCCGACCGGATAGACACGTTCTCTGACGCCGACGATATCGAGAACGGTCCGCCTCCCTTTCTCATCGCGGACCGTCGTAACGGAGTCTTTCGGTTTGTTCAGAAGGATATAGACAAGGCGCGCCGTGGACCTGACTCCCCGGCCATCCACCTCAATCTTGTCTCTCGCGGGATTAATCTTGGTTCCGAGTTCCCTGACAATCCTGCCGTTCACCTTCACTCTTCCGGCGGCAACCATCTCGTCCGCTTTGCGTCTTGAAGTGACGCCAGAAGAGGAAAGGTATTTGTTTATCCTCACGAGCCCTTTGCTCGCGCCGTTCTTATTCGGCTCCATTATCAGACCGTATTTCCGGTTTGGTTTCAGATTCAGGAGCCGTTTCCGACACCAATGATTCGCCGAGCGCGGTAATCTCAAGCTGGATCGACTCCTCTGCGCCTCTGCTCTTTATCTCCTTTATAATCTCCTCGATCTCGCGGAGTTTCGGCAAGTCTTCGAGATTTTTCAACGCAAAGATCTTCAAAAATTTCTGAGTCGTGCCGTAAAGAAGTGGTCGACCGACAGTTTCCGCGCGCCCGACGACGGTGACAATCTCTTTTTCAAGAAGGCTGTGAAGGACATAGTCCACATTGACTCCCCGGATGGATTCAATCTCCGGCTTGGTTATCGGCTGCTTGTAGGCAATTATCGCAAGCGTCTCGAGGGCAGAATTGGAAAGCTTCCTTTTCGACCTCTCCCTGAAGAGGTTTGAAACCCACTGAGCCATCTCCTTGCGAGTGGCATACTGGTATCCGTTGGCAATCTCGACTATATAAAACCCGCTGCCGTCCGCCTCGTACTTTTCGTTGAGCGCGCCGATGCGTCCCGTTATCATATCGGGGTTCACGCGCCCGAAAGTGTGCGCCGCATCGAGGACGGATTTTATCGTCGCAACTGAAAGCGGCTCATCGGAGGCGAATATTATCGACTCAAGTATGTGCGCGAGGTCGTCGACGACCTCTTCCCGCAAGGCGGTCTCTTCATCCCCGAGATTTTCATCGGCGGCGACAATCTCATCCAGCCCGTCAAGCGAAGAACCGGAAGATTCTTTTCCCCCAGGCTCCTTATCGCCTCTCGGCTGTTCGGAATCGTTCCCAGCTGATGGGACTTCACCAGGAGGAGAAGACGTTGCGTCCTCATTCACTGCAGGCTCAGGCTCTCCGTCTTCAGCGGAAACGGAAGCGTGCTCCTCGACCTTCCGGGGTTCTGCTTCAGCGGGCATTTTCCCGCCGACATCCCGGTCGAGATTCTTCTCTTCGAATCCCTGTCTGTCTTCAGCGGAGTTCTGATCCTGCTCCGACATTATCCTCCTCTACTGCTTCATATTTTGAGATTATGAAATCGTTGAACCCGCCGCTCGTCTGGACTCGCAGTATATTTCTCTTGATAAGTTCAAGCAGAGCTATGAACGTCACGACCAGTCTGATGCGCTCGTGTATGCCGACCGCTATTTCGAGAAAATGGAGAGTCGGCTTGTCCTCTACCGCCGTAAGGAGGAAATCGATCTGGTCTTCTATGGTCACATTCAGCCGCTGGATATTATGGTACGGTGTGGTCTCCAGCTTGTCCATCGCATGCTTAAACGCGGTGATAAGATCTATAAGGGTTGCATTCTTCAGGTTCTCATCCTCAGGAGAAACGAAAAGTTTCTCGTCCTGTTTGAAATAGGTGCGATAGAACAGCTTGTTACCCTCTTCTTCGAGATGCCCGAAGTTCCGCGAAGCCTCTTTGAAGCGGGCATACTCAGCCAGGCGGTCGGCGAGCTCCTTCCGCGGATCATCCTCGATCAGGTCTTCGAAGCCTTCTTCATGAGGGAGAAGCATCCTGACCTTTATCTGCATGAGAGTCGCGGCCATGACGATGAAATCACCTGCGATCTCAAGGTCAAGCATCCGGATATAATGGACGTAGTCGAGGAACTCCTTTGTGATCCGGGCTATGGGGATATCATATATATCGAGCTGGTCGCGTTTGATGAAGAAAAGCAGAAGGTCCAGCGGCCCTTCAAAATCGTTTAACTTTACCCTGTAGGTCATCCGATCTTCATGGCTTTGTGGACATCGCTCATAGTCTGGCGGGCAATGGAGCGTGCCCTCTCTTCGCCGGATTTCAGGATTTCCTCCAGTCTCTCAGGGTGGCCTTCGTATTTCTTCCGCCTTTCCCTGAACGGGTCGAGGAAGGTATTTATCCTCTCCGCCGCTCTCATCTTGCAGTCGACGCATCCGAGCTCGCCGCTCTCGCATCCTCGCCTGATTTCCTGCTCTTCCGCAGAATTGAATTTCTTGTGATATGTGAAGACGAGGCAGATGTCCGGCCTTCCTGGATCTCCCTTGCGGATCTTCAGCGGATCCGTCACCGCTTTTTTCATCTTCTTCTTCACATCATCGGGTGAATCTGAGAGGAGTATCGCGTTGTTGAGCGACTTGCTCATCTTCTTCCCGTCGAGTCCCGGAAGGCGTGCGAACTGCGTGAGCCTGGCTGCAGGCTCCGGGAAGACCTGGCCGTACTGCCGGTTGAAGTCCCGCGCAATCTCGCGTGTGATCTCGACATGAGAAAGCTGATCTTCACCGACGGGAACAATCTCCCCCTTGTAAAGCAGTATATCCGCCGCCTGGAGGACCGGGTAACCGAGGTAGCCGTAACTAATCGGTCCCAACTCGAGGTCGCGCACTTGCTCTTTCAATGTCGGATTCCTCTCCAGACGCGCTGTGGTTATGAGCATCGAGAAAACGAGATGGAGCTCTGTGTGCTCTTTTATCTGCGATTGCCTGAAGACGGGGCTGTGTTCAGGATCGATTCCCGCCGCCAGCCAGTCAAGAACCATCTCCAGCGAATGCTCGTGGATACGGGAGGTGTCGAGGTCTGTCGTGATAGCGTGATAGTCGGCGATCAGGTGGTAATTCGAGTAACCGCCTTCGTTTTGGAGAGCGACCCAATTCTCAAGTGCACCGGTCCAGTGGCCAAGATGCAACTTTCCGGTTGGGCGCATCCCACTCAGAATGATCTTTTTATTAGGCATTGTGTGCCTAATTTACGAAATATTTCTACTTCATAAAAAGGTATGGTTTCCACTTTTCGTCGATTCTTCCGACGAAATGCCTGATGAAAGCCACATGGTTCGGTCTGCGCGGAATGCTCAGGAGTTTCATCCCGGCTTCTTCAGGAGTGCGGTCCCCCTTCTTGTTGTTGCATCTCATGCAGGCGCACACGAGGTTCTCCCAAGTATCTTCACCGCCGCGAGTCTTCGGTATCACGTGGTCGACGGTCAGAAGCTGATCTCCGCGTCCGCAGTACTGGCAATGGTTGCCGTCGCGTCGCAGAATATTCTTCCTTGACAAGATTACCCGTTTGTGCGGAATCTTGTAATAGACCGAGAGCCTCAATATGCTCGGCATCGGCAGCGACGTCGACACAGAGCGGAGTACTCTCCCGTCATATCTTTCGATTAGTTCCGCTTTCCCAAGATAAAGTAAGATTACCGCTTTCTTCCAGCTGCAAATTGTCAGCGGCTCGTAGTTCTGGTTTAGAAGTAATACTTTTCCGTAGATCCTGTCGTGATCTTCTCTCTCAATCGCATACTCATGGTAACTGAAGACTACTCCACCTCACTTTCGTCACACTACTCTACACGCACCCACGAATGTTGATAAAAGCTTACTGCTGAAATTGTTCCTCTTAGGATCGAAGCTGTTAACCCGGACGAAGCCCGAAGAGTGAATGAATTCCTTGTTTTTGCCTGTGTAAATCGCAACATGGTTAATTTTATCGCCATTATACGAAAAAAACAACAAATCTCCTTCTCTTAGCCTCTTTAGGTTCTTCCCTACACCTGGACCCGCCGAAAATTGCATGTCGGCATCCCGTGGAATATCGACCCCGTTCAGTCTGAAAACAGTCTGGACAAAACCGGAACAGTCGAAGCCTTTTGCACTTCTCCCGCCCCAGACATACGAAACCCCGCGAAAGCTGCGAGCTGTAGCGAGAATTTTCTCCGTCGAAGATTCTTTCGGTCGGAGAGATCCCCGAACCAATGACTCATCTATCCATCCCCGGATACCGTCAGGCATTCGTATTTCAATAAATTTCCCGAGGTGACCACTTACGCTTAAGGGTGAACCGTATACCACCTCCCTGATAGCGGCACCGGTTCGCACGGGTTTCTCTAGAATTTCCGCGACTCTCACCGCCGCATACACCTTAGGATGCAACTGAAAATCATAAAACTTCTTGTCTTCGAAAAGAGTGACCTGATCGGATGACACCCAGCCGATGTAGCCGTCTGCATGGAGTCTGATCCTTACCCACCCCGATTTAACCTCGAGAGTATCAAAGGTCTCACCGTAAAGCGCTTGCGTAACCTGCTCGGAAGCGGAATTTGCGGACTTTCTTACGGGCGCCACACCGACATGGCAGATGCCTTTAATGGAGTTGCCGACCGATGCGTCCGGCAGTAGCACAACTTTTATCCTGAAATCATGAGGATCCTTCCGATAGACCTGCGAGATATGAGTCGCGTTTGAAACGGAGTCTGTGAGAATATACAGATAGCCGTTTGCAAATTTGAAATCGAGTACAGAATAGCGGGTGTCGATTCGCAGAGCTTTCCTGAGTCTCTCTTCGAAATTCGCGCGCGAAATACGTCCAAGATCGTCAGCCATGGCAAAAAAATATACCGAACGGCGCTCTGGCAATCAACGAGCCGGACGTGCACAGGAGATTCTGACCGACTGAAGAGTGTCAGATCACTAAATATTGTTCGGGTTGCCGCGGCACGAGCGACCAGAGTGGAATCTCAAGCTCATGAGCAAAGCTTGATTTTCTCAGCGAGTGGGGTTAAAATCTTTCGCGGCGCAGAATGGTGATTCGACGTCGAATGGAGAGTCTTCAGTGCTCAATCTTCT
>JAJYJD010000229.1 GCA_021789755.1 Bacteroidota bacterium | reverse complement strand
GTCTGAGCTTGAGATCTATCGTGAATACCGGGTTCCCGTCTGCGTCCAGCATGTTCTTCTGAATTTCCGGGATCTTCTTCTCGAATGCGGGCTTGCTCTGTTTCAGTTTGTCGGGGAGAATGAAGACGACGTCGATGTCAGACATGAAAGACATTTCGTGAGAGCCGAATTTTCCGCCTGCTATGATTATGGGCCTGCTTTTGTGGAACACTTTGTCCACGGCATCCATGAAGAACTTCTCCGCGACCATACTCCATTTTGAATGCGTTTCGGAAAGTGGAATATCCTCGAGGAGGTAGAGCATTCCGAGCTTTATCTCGTTGAACTCTTTGACGAGGGATACGGGCAAATCGTCTGAGAGATATGTGCCCACGTCGAGCAGACGCTCCGGTGATATGAGCAGATCGAGAAGGAGTGGATCAGCGGTAAGGTAATCGACAAACCTCGTCGCCTTCGAACAGAGCGTAAGTATCAGCTTCCTGAAGTTGTCGTCGGCGAGAGACTTATAGAATACTTCGAGGCTTTTGACCGACGTAACGACGCGGGACAAATTTTTCAGCGTAAGGTCCTGGTCTACGGTGAGCTTGATGTCCTCGAACAGCCGGGGGGCAACTTCGCGGAAGGCCTTCGTCACCCCTGAGGGAAACTCTATATCTCCGGCCCTCGTGATGCCGCGCGATAGAAATTGGACATTACGATAGCTTTCCTCAAGCCTGACTATTCCGTAATTCTCCAGGACCCTTCGTGTACGCTCGTCGTTTATCGATCCCTCGAGAAGCTGCTCTATCTCACCTCTCTCTATCGGCTGCTCGATGCGGAACACGTTGTTGAACAGGTCCGATACCGTTTCGAAATAGTTGAATAATTCATTCCTGAATTTCCGCTCGTTCTTGTAACCGCAGCGCTTGGACAAATTCCTGAACTCAACGGCGTCGGAAGGAATTGTGTGAGTTTGCCTGTTACTGTAGAGCTGCAGGCGATGTTCCACAAGCCGGAAAAACTTGTAAGCGTTTGAGAGGACGGCTGATTCCTGCCTGGTGAGGATCTTGTTCTTTTCGAGAAGCTTGAAGGCGCGAAGAGTGTTGCCGGTCTGGATCTCGGGCTTGGCGCCGCCGTTCAGGAGCTGCAGGGCCTGGACGACAAATTCAATGTCTCTAATCCCTCCGCGCCTGAGTTTGATGTTGTATTCGTTCGGGTTGGCGGTTTCGATCCTGATCTTCATGCGGGGAATTTCATCTATCGGGTTCTCGAGCCAGGTGCGGGGATAAATAAACGGACGGATATGGTTGAGGAATATTCGGGTGAGGTCTTCGTCGCCGGCGACATGCCGTGCTTTGATGAGCATCTGTCTTTCCCACAGTTCTCCCCGTGACTCGTAATACGCTATCATCCCTTCGAGGCTTTGTGCGGCCGCACTCGAGGTGCCGTCCGGCCTGAGTCGCAGATCGATCCGGTACAGATGTCCCTCGGAAGACTCCGCCGTCAAATGTTTGATGAGCTCATTGACAAAATAGTTCGCTTCCTCGGAAGCCTCGGGGTCGCCTTGGCCTTTACCCTTCGAGTAAAGGAAAATGAGATCGATGTCCGAGCTGTAGTTGAGCTCAGCCCCACCCAGTTTACCCAGTGCGATACAGCTGACCGAGGCCTTCATCGGGCCGCGTTTCGTCTTCGTCTCTTCGCCGGCAATGGAGAAGAAAACCTGAAGGATACAATCGGCGAGCTGGGATATCTGAAGAGTCGTGGTCTCGAGATTGTCTCTTCCGCACAGGTCGCGGGCGCCGATCCTGAGTATCTCGCGTTTGTAAATCCTCCTGACGAAATCATTCTTGTGAGAGGACTCCTTGTAGATGCGGACCTGGTTCGAAAGCTCGGCCAGGAGGGAATCGGGGCGCAGCTGCGACTCGATTCCTGTCGGCGAAAAGAGAAACCTGAAATAAGACGGATGCCTTACAAGAATATCGGCGAGGTACTGGCTTGCAGATACGACCTTAAGAAGATCGGCGAAAAGTTTAGGGTCCCTGGATAGGTCCGACAAAACCGATGCAGAGTTCGGAGTGGTCGCCAGAAACCGCTCGAAGTTGTTCAATGTCATGAACTGATCGGGAAGAGCGGCGGCGGATTGTTCCAGCCTGTCCGCGAACTCTGCCGGGTTTATTGCAGCGCCGGAATTGATTATCAGCTCGAAGATTTTGCGCAGCAGGGCAGAGATGTTTTCTTTAGCTGCGGCGTCCACGCTTGCTTCCGAATGAATCTTTCCTGGAGAGATAATTCAGGGTCACTGAAGCCAATTGAGCTGCGCCGAACACGAAGGCCGACTCGTCCACTCTGAACCTGGAGCTGTGAATAGATGCAGTCGCGCCCGCTTTCTTGTTGGCCGCGCCAACCCACCAGAAACTTCCGGGTACCTTTTGAAGGAAATAGGAGAAATCCTCGGCTCCCATCTGCGGCGGAACTGATACAGCCGATCCTTTGCCGAAGAGCGCTGCCGCCGTCTCTCGGGCGAGCGAGGTCTCCGGCTCCGAGTTCACAAGGACAGGATATCCATGGCTGACTTCGGCTCTGCAGTCTCCGCCTAGTGCACGTGCGCATTCGGTTGCCGTCTTCTCTATAAGATAAAGCGCTTTCTTGCGCCATGTTTCGTTCATTGTCCTCAGCGTACCGGAAAGCTTGACTGAATCGGGAATTATGTTCGTAGCGGTGCCTCCGTGTATCGAACCGATCGTGAGCACAGAAGGTTCAAGAGGGTCTTTCATGCGGGTTATCACCGCCTGAAGGGCCAGCACGATTTGTGCACTGATGAATACCGGGTCTATGGCTTCATGAGGCTTTGCGCCGTGGCCCCCGCGTCCGAAGACGGTGATATAGATTTCGTCCGCGGATGCCATTAACGGACCGCTCCGGAATCCGAGCCTGCCGACGGGCAAATCTGTGGTAATGTGCTGACCGAAAATGGCATCGACGTCAGGACCTGCCAGAACGCCGTCCCTGATCATGGCGGCGGCTCCTCCGGGATTCTTCTCCTCGCTCGGCTGGAAGATGAACTTCACTGTCCCGCGTATGTCATCTTTCATCAGACTCAGTATCTTCGCGGCACCCAGCAGCATTGCCATGTGAGAGTCGTGTCCGCATGCGTGCATCACTCCCTTGTTGCGGCTCGCAAAACTCACCCCGCTCTCTTCCGCTATCGGGAGCGCGTCCATGTCGGCTCTGAGCCCGACGACACCGCCTCCGCCTTCTCCGGTCAAAACTCCGACAAGTCCGGTTTTTCCGACGCCGCGTTTCACTTTGATGCCCAGTTTGCCGAGCTCCGACGCAATGATCTTCCCGGTCTCAATCTCTTCAAAGGCCAGCTCCGGATGCTGGTGGAGGATTCGTCTTATTTTTATAATATCGGGGAGGATTTTCCTTGAAAGTGAAAGGATTTCATCTGTCATTGTTTAAAAATATTCCGTACGCGCCTTAAATTCAATTGCACCGGCAATTTACATCGCAGTGGCTTTGGCTGTCAAAGAAGCCCTCGGACTTGAACCCCATTTCAGTCAAACTTAAATTGAATCGAGATGACGGTACCTAATCAACTGACTGTCCTTAGAATCCTCCTGACACCGATATTTGTGGTCCTGTTGATCAGCGAACGTCTTGTTCTGAAACAAGTATCTGTTCTCGTGTTCGCCCTTGCAGCCTTGACAGACTGGTATGACGGTTGGGTCGCAAGGAAGCTTGGCAAAGTGAGCAGGTGGGGAATATTTCTCGATCCGCTTGCGGACAAAATTCTGACGTCCGCTGCTTTCATTGCTTTTGCCTGGTTGGGCCTGGTCGCGTGGTGGATGGTATGGGCTATTGTAGTCAGGGACATTTCGATAACATTACTTCGCTCGTTCTCCGAGTTGCGAGGGCGGACGCTGCGCACCAACTATAGCGCGAAGGTCAAGACGTTTTCTCAAATGCTGTTCATTTACGCAGTTCTCCTGGCCCTGGTTCTGAAGCAAAGTGTTCCGGAGCTCCTTCCGGCCTTCAAAACGATTCTTGACACCTCTGTCCTGTACTACTCAATGCTTCTCGTCACCATATTGACACTAGGTACAGGAATCCAATACCTCATAGAGAATTACAAAGTAATCTACTCTTCCTTTAGGGCGTTCAGTGGAAGAACACAATCGGAATGAGGGGTCTTCCGGAGGCTCTGTTGGCGTAGACGCTGGCAGCGTAAGTCATTCCCGCGCGCCAAATTTCATCGACAGGCTTATCTCTACCGGTCTCGGCAGCGGCCTTTCCCCGGTTGCTCCCGGTACCGCTGGCTCACTTGTCGCTTTAGCTGTATACTTCATCCCGGATTTTCAGAAACCCTATTTCATAATCCCTGCGATAATCCTTTTCTTTGGATGGGGAACGATTTCCGCCGGTCGGATGGAAACCAGCTACGGCCATGACCCCTCGAGGGTCGTGATCGACGAGATTGTGGCGATGTGGATATCTCTGCTTTTCCTTCCCAAGCGGATTCTTCTTGCGGCGTTTGCGTTCCTCCTTTTCAGAATGCTGGATATTTTCAAACCATTTCCTGCCAGCTATTTCGATAAACGGAACGGCGGAATCTCGATAATGATGGACGACGTCGTGTGCGGCGTCTATACCAACATCATCTTACAGCTCTATTTGTATTTCGGAAGGTAGCTCTTACTTCACGGTTCTTTCAATAGACGAATGCCGCGCATATCCATGCAGGACCCTTCAACATGCCGATTAATTCATCAGAGACGATGCGATGATGATCATGTAATATCCCTGTTCAAGGAATCCCTCGCGAGACGCGGGCTTCGTGCGCCGGGACTGACTGTATAATTGAAACAAAGAACGACAGGACGGAAAACCAGAGATGAAGACTGCTGCGATTTTGACGATCGGGGATGAAATTCTGATAGGGCAGGTGACGAATTCGAATGCAGCATTTATCGGAGAGAAACTCTCGGCGATCGGCATCGACGTGGTGCGCACGCTGGTCGTCGGCGACGATGAAGCTGAAATAATGCGGGCGTTCAGAGAGTATACGCGGGAGTTCGACGCGCTCCTTGTGACCGGCGGACTCGGACCGACGCATGACGATATTACGAAAAAAGTTGTCGCGGACTTTTTTGGTGTGAAACTGGTGATGGATAACTCGGTGCTGGAGAACGTGAGAGACCGGCTTGCAAAACGGAACATCCCTCTCAGGAAGGTCAACCAGGAACAAGCTCTCGTCCCCGAAGGCTGCACGGTATTAATGAATAACTGGGGAACCGCTCCTGGTTTGTTGTTCAACAGAGATGGGAAGTTTTTTGCCGTTATGCCGGGGGTGCCGCATGAGATGCGGAACATAATGACGGAATATATTATTCCGCGGCTCAAACTGGAATCCATCGGGCAGGTCATCAAACACAGGGTGTTGAAAACGACAGGCATTGCGGAATCAAGCCTGTTCGAGCTTTTGGGTGATATGGAGAGCCTCCTTGGAGGGAAAGCGAAGCTGGCGTTCCTCCCCAGCCAGTTCGGCGTCCGTCTCAGAATAACGGTGAAGGCCGGATCAGAAGAAGAGGCTGATTCAATCATCGCCGGTGTAGAAGTTAAAATTAGGAGCAAGGCAGAGAAGTTTATCTACTCCGCGGGCGAGGTCGACATCGAGGAAACCGTCGGGGCACTTCTGAGACAAAAGAAGCTGACAATCGCAGTCGCGGAAAGTTGCACAGGCGGTTACATATCTCACCGGATAACAAATATCTCCGGGAGTTCTTCCTACTTTGACCGCGCGATAGTGAGTTACAGCAACGAGGCCAAGATGGAGATGCTCGGCGTGCCCGAAGAAATGCTCGCGAAGTACGGAGCAGTCAGCGAGGAAGTTGCCCGCGCGATGGCTGAGGGTATCAGGGCGGTTTCAAAAACAGACATCGGCATTT
>JAJYJD010000228.1 GCA_021789755.1 Bacteroidota bacterium | reverse complement strand
GTGCTGCTACGCATGCGATCCCCCGATGACCATTGCAGGGGATGCGGTCTTTGTTAGGATCGTGCTTGTGATGCAAGCGAATCATGTCAAAGGCTAAGTAATCGAGACTGAAAAAACAAGCTTCAGTAGGTGAGTCGCATCTCCATGGTGAATTTGAAAAAGTTCCCCTGCTTGACCCGACCTCGTATCTGCAATTCGGGTGTCGAAGATAACCGGGGTCACTGCTTCAGTTGAAAGTCCGCGCTGACACTGCCCGCTCGAGGAACGGTTATGCGCACAGATTGAGAGTTGTAATAACCGAACCACGTCCGGAGAGAATACGTCCCCGGGGGTATACCCTTTATCTCGTAATCACCCTTCTTATCACTTACCGCGAAATACGGATTCTGGAGAACTACGACCCAGGCCTGCATCTCCGGATGGATGTCGCACAAAATCAGGGCGTCGCATCCCGCCTTGCTGAACGTATATGTTTTACTTTCGCCCGGAGGAAACGACCCAAGATTGAAACTCCCGGCGCAGGGAGAAGGCGTAAAAACATCATGGAGCACTTCATCGCTGTTCAGAAACTGCACTGCGGTTCCGGCAAGTATCGGAAGCACTTCCGGTTTGAATGCGAGATGGTTCTGGTCCATCACGGCCGGCTTCGCGGGAGGGTCAAATACGCTGTCGACGGTCTCAATATATATGACCGCATTCGCGTTGCTGGTCCCGCCGGCAATGGTCACGCGTCCCTTCACGTCTCCCGCACGAGAAATAATCGGGAACATCAAAAACGACAACAAGCAAACCCAACGGACAAGCAACGCCGATATAACCGGGTGTTTATGCGGCCAGCTTCTCCGGGAGTTCACTCGATCCGCAATGAGCTCCGTCGTCTTTCTTCGGCTGATCCCTCGGGCTTCACTTGCCTGCTTCTGTCTTCGCATTTATAAAAAGATACAAAGATTTCACCTCATTTGGCATAAGGTCCGGGAGTTTCTTCCCCTTAGCGAGAAGCAGCTCTTCCATCCGCGGCGCGTGATTCCACAAGGCCGCAAGAAAATCATCTTTATCGTGGAACGGGCCGAACCGGTCGACGGTAGGCGCGTTGAATTGATTGCCGGTTTGGTGGCAGCTCTCACATCCCTTCCTCTTGAACAGAAGTGCGCCGAGTTCAGCCGACCCTGATGTTCTGGGAGTCCCCTGGAAGTACAGGTATGAAATCACATCTGCCATCTCATCGCCGGAGAATGACGGATAAGACCGGTTCATCGTCTTCATCGCCTCCGCCATTTTTCCCGAGTGATTCCACATGATGCCGGCGATCTCTGTAACGCTTTCATTCGTCCTCATTCGCTCGAGCTTCGGTCCGACAGGCTTTTCGACATGACAATAATAGCATCCCTTCTCCTTGAAAAGCTGTTCGCCGCGGACAGGATCGCCGGGATAGGAATAGATTTCTTCACCGGACTTGAGCGAGCTTGCGGAACGGATGTATGCCGTGAGATCTGCAAACCGATTGTCCGAAAAGGTCGGAAGCTTCACACCTCTGGCCGCCCCCCGCCTGTGCATCATGATCGAATGGTTCCACATCGCTTGAGCGAGCCTGACCGGGGAAACGTAAATCTTCATACTGTCGAGCGCGATCTTACCGGGGACGGCACGCCCGACGGAGTGGCATTTAATGCATCCTTCAGTCGTAAAGAGTCTCTTCCCCGCGGAAATATTTCCTGGTTCCCCAAGGTAACGGATAAAATAGAGAAAATCACCCAGCTCATGAAAATCCCGCCCTGTGAAACTCGGCCTTTCAGTCTTCGTTCTCGCCATCATGAGAAGCATCCTCTGGGAGTGGTTCCACATCCTGGAAAGCAGGTCGTAATCGTTCCCCGGAAACACCTGCTTCCCGAAGTCAGGCCCGATCGTGCCGCCGCTCCCATTCACGGCATGACAGTTCAAGCACCCTTCCTTCTCGAACACTTCCCTCCCGGCAAGCGGATTCTTCGGGAGCTGCTGTGCCGACACGCCTGACACAAGAAGTAGCAGTACGAATGCTGTTTTCAATGCAAAATTCTTCGCCATACGCTAATCCTCAACTTTCGATTCATCGCTGCCCTCAAAAGAGGAAGAGCGGGTGAACTGTTCTGTCGAACTACACGAACCGGGTTCAACAATCCATCATTTCATTATTCCAATATTCCGCCGAAGAAATTCCTTCGCAAACTCATTCCGCCTCTTCGTCATGTTTATGCAGACTGAAGAACACGTATGACAAGACGCCGGCAAGTATCCAGAAGACAGTGATCGCGACGATGCTTATGCTCAGGGAAGCCGTCTGCGTATCGTTCAATTCATCGGCGACCGTGACCAAATGGATGAACCACCAGGTTACGCTCACGGCAAGTATCCAATTGAACGAAAGCGTAATCAATTGGATTATGTAGACCGTTCTATCTTTCATGCTTCAATTTCCTTTCGTCCCATTTTCAGAAAGAGACCGACGCCGACAGTTATCGCGGGCATTAGTTACAGTTCCGCTTTCACGGATGCTTCGACACCCGATTCTTCCCGCTGGCCCGGCAGGTACTCTCTCAGGCGCACGGACACTTCGTGGACACTATGCTGCCTCCCTTCCTTCGTTTCCCAAATTGAGATGAGCGGAAACAATTTGGAAAATCCCATGAAGCCGAGGATAAACGCCGACATTCCGGCAGCAAATATCCCGATTTCCGTGACGGATGGGATATAAATCCCGGTAGGATACGGCAGCCTAGGATTTGCAAGCGTCGGAATAATTATGATGAGCCTTTCGAGCCACATACCGAGAACGACTCCGATCGAAGCGACCAGGATACCTGGTATCGTTTTGGTCTTCTTATTGCTGAGAATAATTACCGGCAATAGGAAATTACAAAAGACCATCAGCCAGAAGAAAGGCGCGTAACCCCCGGCGAACTTGTAAAGGAAAACCCTCATCTCGGCAGGTTCGTGTCCGTAGAATGTGGTCAGGTATTCGGCAAACGTGAAATACGTCCAGAGCAAAGACACGACCAGGAGGAGAGTCCCCAGATACTTGAAATGAATTTCCTTCAGGTAATCCTCGAAATGGAATATCTTCCTGAATACGATCATTACAATCACAAGCGCGGCAATGCCGGAGTAGATTGCGCCGACGACGAAATACGGTCCGAAGATCGTGCTGTGCCATCCCGGTTGCAATGTCATTCCGAAAATCCATGCGATGATCGTGTGCACGGAGACGGCTATCGGTATGACCATCACCATCAGGATATTTATCGCTCGTTCCAGGGCATGTTTCTGTTTCGGCGTACCTTTATATCCCCATGCGAGAATCCTGTAAAGGTTCTGCAGCTTTCCGCCGCGGTCCCTGAGAAGTGCGATGTCCGGTATCATCGGGACGTAGAGATAGATTGTCGACGCGGTGAAGTACGCCGTCACGCTCGTGAGATCCCAGAGGAGAGGGGATTGCAGCCGTCCTCTCTCGAATAGATGCAGGA
The DNA here is from genome assembly GCA_021789755.1 of Bacteroidota bacterium. Classification (GTDB taxonomy): domain Bacteria; phylum Bacteroidota; class Ignavibacteria; order Kryptoniales; family JAKASW01; genus JAKASW01. The sequence continues at coordinate 2,432 of JAJYJD010000228.1, read as the reverse complement.
TCCTGTCGGGCCTGCCCAGATCTATCACAGGATGAAGTCCACCGATAGCGAGGACGATTCCGGTGATGACTTCCGCCATCCTGGTTATCGGCCTGCGCCATTCCGCCTTTGACAGGCGAAGGATCGCCGAGATAAGCGTGCCCGCGTGCGAAATGCCGATGAAGAACACGAAGTCCACGATATAGAATGCCCACGAGACCGGTTCATTCATTCCCGTGGCGCCGAGGCCGTAAAACAACTGGTGTATATAACAGCCCACTCCAAACAGGAATACCGCCGTCAGTACGATGACGACGACATAAAAGCTTCTGCTGGTCTCGTAAATCGGCCTGAACAGCGCTTCGTCTTCGTCGTGAAGATCTTGATAGCTCATAAACGGATATCCTTCTTCATTCTATTGCGTTCAGGTATCTGACCTTCGGAACCGTTCCCAGTTCCTCGAGGAGTCCGAATGCACGGTAGTCGCGTGAAGCTTTGGATACTTCGCTTTTCCTGTCGTCGAGATCGCCAAAACTTATCGCGCCCACAGGACAAACTTCAACGCATGCCGGCACATAATCGCCGGGCGCGAGTTCCCTGTGCTCGGCCTTCGCTTTTTCAGACGCGATCTGCAGCCGGTGAACACAAAAAGTACACTTCTCGACGACACCCTTCGGACGAACGGAGACATCGGGGTTATATAACTTTTCGATTTCTTTCGGCTGCTCTTCCCTGTCCCAGTTGAAGACCTTCACGGTGTAAGGGCAATTGGCCATGCAGTATCTGCAGCCGATGCATTGAGGATATATCTGTGCCACGATGCCGTCGTCCCTCTTGTAAGTCGCTCTGACCGGGCACACCTTGATGCACGAAGGCTCGTCGCACTGCATGCAGTTCCGGGGAAGCGTCTTCGGCTTGATGTTCGGATAATCGCCGTCGAACTCCATCGTAAGCATCTTCATCCAGAACATGGCTCTGCCGTTCTGCGCGTCGTCTTCGGATACGATTTGGACGTTATTCTCGACCTTGCAGGCCGTCACGCATGCCTGGCACGACGTGCACTTGTTGAGATCTATTACCATTCCATATTTGGGCATTCTTACTCCTCTATGTATCGAGTCAACTGATCTTTACTTCGGTCTCAGAAAGAGAAGGAAACCCCGACTCTTTATCGAATACATCGTCGCAATATTGAACCGGGTTAACGCCGTAAGTTTTTGCCGAAGCTGTATGCCCCAGCCCGAACGGCACATCGATATTCGTCGGCATTACCGCGGGATTGTAAATCGCAGTCGCCTCGAACGAACCTTTGGCTGTCTCCACTCTTATTCTGCTTCTATCGCTGACAGAAAATTTCTTAGCCGTCGCCGGGTTTATCTCGATCCAGATCCCATAGTAAACGTCGCGTTCCATCCCGAACTGTTCGGTCAGAACGGGGTTTCGGAGCATATTGCCCTTGTAATCGAGATTCTTCCAAAAGATGTTCAGCCTTAGAGCATCAGCGTTTCGCTTCACGCTTGCCGGATCATTCTTGTTGTTCCCTGCCAGTTGACCGGTGGTCAACCCCAGCGTCGGTTTGAACGCCGAGGTCTTCGGAAACGGATTCCACCATCCGCCATACTTGAGCATTTCCTCCCAGAACTCGTCGAAGTCCGAATAGGAAACCAGCTGCCATCCAGCCTCGTGTAAACTCTTCTCGAGGCCGGTCGGCTTCTTCTGACTCATCAGCATTCCCTTCCCGTGTTTGTAGACCGGTTTCAGGAATGCCCGCAGATAATCCTCGTACTTCTTGTAATCCCAGTTCTTCGACAGCTTGACATCGCCGATGAGCCTTACCAGCAGATCGCCCGTATGAACCGTCGAGTAAAACGGCTTCACGACCGGCTGCTGCATACTGATGACGGGAGTTCCCGTTACCGTAGACCTGAACGCCTCCAGCCTTTCAAGGTCGTCGTGATCGGGAATTATGAGGTCCGCAAGCTCGCTCGTTTCGTCTATGAACGGCGAGAAGCTCACGACCATGGGAATTTTCGAGATCGATTTACGAAGCTCTTCTGAATTGGGAGAATTGAATATGAAGTTGCTCCGGTAAATCATCAGCAATTTGACCCCGTCGTCGCCGACAAGCATGTTTGGATTCCACGTCTCTTCGGAGTCATCCGCTCGCTTCCTATTTGCAAACTGCGGAAGTTCCCGGTCACTCAGCTTTCCGTATCCTGCGAATCCCTTGAGAGCGTTCAGCGCCAGGACGGCGTACGCGTTTCTCGTCCCGTTGGAAGAATGCAGAATGGATTCGTCGAAATAGGCGACGGGCGCGGCGGCATTCGCGAATTTGCGCGCATTCTCTATAATATCTTTTGATTCCACACCGGTCCTGGTTTCCACATCCGCCGGAGAATACCGGGCCAGCACAAGTTTCTTGAATTCATCGAAGTCTTTGAACTCACGTCTCA
>JAJYJD010000227.1 GCA_021789755.1 Bacteroidota bacterium | reverse complement strand
TCAGAACCCCGTCAGAAATGCCCTCGCCCTCGCTGCCAAAGACAATGCATACGTCGTTAGTGAGATCAACATCACTCAGTTTGACGGAGTCACTCCGCGGGTGAGCAGCAACAATCTCAAAGGAAGATTCTTCGCGGAGTCTTCTCAAGGCGTCCGCAAGGCTCTCCACGTTAGAAATCTGCATTTGGAAGATGGTCCCCATCGAGTTCCTCACGGAGCGCCTCAAGTACGGGTCGCACGAAGTTTCCCCGACGACAAGGGTATGGACGCCGAACGCCGCGCAATTCCGGACGATCACACCCATGTTTTCTGAGTTTGCAATTCCGTCAGCGGCCACGAGCAAGAATTTCTCGCCGGCTTTCCTCTGCATTTTGAAAACGTCAACCGGCGCAGGCACGCGCCCGATCGCCATTATCCCCTGATGCAACCTGTAACCGACAATTTCTTCGAGGAGGCTCTTCTCGGCGACGAAAACACCCTCCTCAATCTCCCTTTCCGCGAGAAGTCTCGAGTAGGCCTCCAACCATTCTTTGGTAATCAACAGGGAGACAATCTTCAGATCGCTCTGCACGAGGCGCCGTACGACTTTCTCGCCTTCCGCCACGAAGATTTCGCTCGCCCGATGCTCAGCCGGGCGCCGCATCGTGCGATACGGTTCGAGCTCGGGCACTTCAAGCGATTCAATCCCGGTCAGTTTCATATGCTCTTCGAATTATTTGAAGACAACCCGCACCGCGTTATCAGTCGGCAAAAACTTATGCACATATTATTCGCGGCAATCCGTGTCATCGGAGGTTTCCACGATTATATCCCTTATTCAATCGCGCGCTTCTCAGCCCAGATTTGTGAGATGTTCATAATTGTCTCGACCGATTTCACCATCGACATCGCGGGAATCCATTCGAGCTTCCCGTGCGGGTTTTCCTCACCTGCAAAAATGTTCGCCGTCGGCATTCCCATGAAAGTCAGCTGTGAACCGTCGGTGCCGCCGCGTACAGGAAGCTTAACCGGCTTTATTCCCGCTTCCTTCATCGCTTCCTCTGCAAATCCCACGACATCAGGAGATTCGCTCAGGACGGAATTCATGTTGCGATACATATCAGTAATCACGAGTCTGATCCTGACGCGCGGGAACTCTTTCAGAGTTTGTTCCCTCATATTCTCCAGGATCTTGACCTTGGCCTTCATGCCGCTCGTGTCAAAGTCGCGGATTAGAATCTTAAGCCTTGCCTGCTCCTCGGTGCCGGTCAGATCGTAAGGATGCAGGTAACCCTGCCTTCCTTCGGTCGTCTCCGGTCTCATATCTTCCGGAAACAGAGAAATGAAATGGCCTGCCGCATAAAGAGAGTTGACCATGATCCCCTTCGCATAGCCCGGGTGAGTATTTCTCCCGTTGAACGTGACGACGGCGACCTGGGCGTTGAAAGTCTCATCGCTCAATTCTCCTCTCTGACCTCCGTCGACGGTGTAAGCGTACTTTGCGCCCCAGCCTTTAATATCGAAATACTTCGGCCCGTGTCCCACTTCCTCGTCCGGTGTGAATGCAATTTTGATGGTCCCGTGCTTTATTTCGGGATGTTTCAGCAGATACTCTGCCGCAGTCATTATCTCCGCAATCCCGGCCTTGTCGTCCGCAGCCAGCAGAGTGGTACCGTCGGTGGTGATGATGTCATCGCCGATGCTTTTCAAGAGGTTCGCATTCTTCTCGACCGTTAAAGCCTGATTCGTATCGTTCGGCAGAATTATATCGCCGCCCCGATAATCCCTGTGGACAACCGGATTCACGTCGGAGTCGGTTACCGAGGGGGAAGCGTCGACGTGAGCGATGAAACCGATAGCCGGAATCTTCTCCGTCTCTTCGTCGGAGAGGTTGGACGGAAGCGTCGCGTAGACGTAGCAATGCTCTTCATCAAACCGTGCGTCCCGGAACCCGAGCTCCTGAAGCTCTTTTAACAGAATTCTCGCGAGGGCGAATTGTTTCCGGGTGCTCGGAACCTCCCGGACATCCTCTTTGGATTGTGTATCGATCCTGACGTATTTCAGGAGCCGGTCGACCACTGCCTGCTTGATCCAGTTCTCGTCTACCTGGCCTACGGATATCCCTGCAAAAAGGAAAGTAGCCAAAAGAATCAATAGTGTCTTCATGACATGCCTCCTGACAAGTCGCTGTAACCGCTTCTACGTATGAAAAGAGCTTCACCGACCGGATCAAAATGGAAAAAGGCTGCCCCGCATACAGGAACAGCCTTTGGACAGCTTAACCGAAGGTATTGAAACCTTCGCAAGGTTAACCACCTACGTCCCTGAGCTGTAATCCGTCTGGTACTTAACCTGCTCAGGTGTAAGCTTGTCAATCTTGAATCCACCTGTTCTCAGCTTCACCATGGCGATTTCCTGGTCCTGCTCGGCCGGGATATCGTGGACTTTGTTCTCGAGCCTCTTGCCCTTCTTGTGAAGTTCAACGATCCTGAGCTGTGACATGAACTGGTTTGCGAACGACATATCCATCACCTCCGACGGGTGGCCCTCGGCTGCGGCAAGGTTGACAAGCCTTCCCTGTGCCAGCACGTAGATTCGCCGGTCATCCTTCGTAGTGTACTCCTCGTTGTTCGGGCGGACTTCGAGGACTTTCTTGGTGACCTTCTTGAGGTCATTAAGATTCAATTCGCAATCATAGTGGCCCGTATTGCAGACGATCGCGCCGTCTTTCATCTTCTCGAAATGACGTTGCACGACTATGTCTTTCACGCCTGTGGCCGTCACGAAGATATCGCCGACCTTTGCGGCTTCGTCCATCGTCATGACTCTCATCCCATCAAGCGTCGCCTTCAAAGCTGCCGTGGCTTTTACCTCTGTGACGATCACGTTCGCGCCGAGTCCCTTTGCGCGCATTGCCACTCCTTTGCCGCAGTGGCCGTAGCCCGCCACGACGAAGTTCTTTCCGGCAAGGAGGACGCTCGTTGCCCTGATGATGCCGTCAATGGTCGACTGGCCCGTGCCGTACACATTGTCGAAATCCCATTTCGTCTCCGCGTCATTGACAGCGATAACCGGGTACCTCAACGCGCCGTCGTCTGCCATGGCACGCAGCCTGTGGACTCCGGTGGTCGTTTCTTCGGTTCCGCCGAGGATTGTGCCATCGGCAAGCTCCGGATATTTATTATGAACGGTGAAAATAAGATCGGCTCCGTCGTCCAGCGTAAGATTCGGTTTCATTTTGATCGTTTCGTCGATTGCCCAGTAAAATTCCTTAACCGACATCCCATGCCAGGCGAAGATGGAAATCTTTTCGTCCGCCAGCGCAGCTGCAACAGAATCGTTTGTCGAAAGAGGATTGCAGCCGCTCCAGCTGACCTGCGCTCCGCAAGCCGCAAAAGTCTTGACCAGCACCGCTGTTTCCTTCGTGACATGAAGGCAGCCGGCAATCTTGTAGCCTTTAAACGGCTTCGACGCACTGTATTTTTCCTTCAGAGCCATCAACACGGGCATTCTTGATTCCGCCCAGCCGATTCTTTTCTTCCCCTCTTCGGCGAGGGACATATCGCGTACTTTGTAGAGTCCTTTTACTTCATCCATCTAAGAATTTCTCCAGACTTTGATTTCAGATTCTTCTTTTTATTACCTGACGGCGGCCAGCAGAGCATTCACGAGGTCTAGTTTCTCCCAGGTGAATTCCTTCTCGGATCGCCCGAAATGTCCGTAGGCAGCGGTCTTTTCGAATATCGGCCGGCGCAGATCGAGATGTTTCGTTATACCCATCGGCGTGAGGTTCATTACTTTTCCTATTATCGTCCCCAGCTCGACGTCGGACACGCCCTTCGCGGTTCCCTTGGTGTCGACGAGCACGGAGACAGGTTCGGCCACGCCGATCGCATAAGCAAGCTGGATCATGCACTCTTTGGCAAGGCCGGCAGCCACGATGTTCTTGGCGAGATATCGCGCCGCATAGGCCGCACTACGGTCGACCTTCGACGGATCTTTGCCGGAGAACGCGCCGCCGCCGTGGGGTGCGTACCCGCCGTATGTATCCACAATTATCTTCCTGCCGGTAAGACCGGTATCGCCGTGAGGCCCGCCGATCTCGAATCTCCCTGTCGGATTTATATGATACTCGGTGGCCTTGGTCAGGAATTTCTCAGGAATGACTTTCCCGATAATATACTTCTTCACATCTTCCGCGATCTTCTTCTGCCATTGAGCTTCGCTCTTCCCTTTCGGCTCCGGATCATGCTGAGTGGACACGACGACCGTATTTACAGTTATTTTTCCACCTTCATGGTAGGCAACGGTAACCTGGCTCTTCCCGTCCGGGCGGAGGTACGGCATCGGCGATTTCTCCTTCATCCTTCTCACTTCGGCAAGGCGCCGTGTAATCCTGTGAGCAAGAGCGATCGGCAGCGGCATGAACTCATCGGTCTGATCGCAGGCATAGCCGAACATCATTCCCTGGTCACCGGCACCGCCGCTCTCGACTCCCCGGCTGATATCGGCGGACTGCGAATGCATCACGTTTATGACGCCGCATGACTCCGCGTCAAATTTGTAGCGGATATCGTTGTAGCCGATCTTGCTTATCACCCTTCGAGCGATGTCGGCCACGTCTATTTTTGACCTCGCCGCTTCAGTCGTGGTCACTTCTCCGCCGATGACGACGAGACCGGTTGTCACGTAGGTTTCGCAGGCGACCCTTGAGTTCGGCTCTATTGCCAGGTGCGCGTCCAACACCGCATCGGATATCTGATCGCAAATTTTGTCAGGATGCCCTTCAGTGACTGATTCCGATGTGAACAGTTTGTACATTATTTCTCCGATAGTTTGTTATAAAAAATCTATCTCAGTCGAATCGCCCGCGTTGACCCGCTTGAAGCTCCCCTTTAGTTGAGCATTCTGTCCTACGATCGATCCTTCAAGAAGCGAGTTCTGTATCGATGCACCGGAGCCGATGATCGAATCCCTGATAAGGGAATCGACTATCTGGACATCCGAATCGATCGTCGCATCGGGGCCGATGACGGAATTGGAAATTTTTGCCGTGTCCGCTATGTAAACCGGCGGGATAATTACCACATTGTCCCGCTTCCTGAAATGACGGGTCTTCTTCAGCAGATGGCGGTTAGTCGAGAGCAGAGTCTCCGGCTTCCCGCAGTCGTACCACCCGTCCACTTCGAAATATTTTATGATCTCTCCCCTGTCGAGCATTATCTGAAGAGCGTCGGTCAACTGGTACTCGTTTTTTGTCTTGATGTTCTTGTCGATGGTTTCACTGATCGCGGTCTCCAGTGCCAGAGGCGACCTGATGTAGTACAATCCTACTAAAGCCAGGTTCGATGTCGGCTTGTCGGGTTTCTCAATCAGCCTCTTCACCCTGTCGCCTTCCACTTCGGCGACGCCGAACCTCCTCGGATCATCGACCCCCTTGACACCGATGCTCGAATATTCACTCTTCAGAAGCGGAGCCAGGTCGACATCGAAGACAGTATCCCCCAGGATGATAAGGAGGGGCTCGTCGCTGTGGTCACCCGACAATGCGACATGGGCGGCATGTCCGAGCCCAAGTCTCTCTTCCTGGTAAACGAACTTGAAATTGGTCTTCCTGTAGCTGGAACGGAGGTATTCCTCGACCATGTCGCCCATATATCCGACTACGACCGAAATATCCTTTATGCCGATATCCGTCAGATGATCAACGATATGGCCAACGATGGGCTTACCGCCGACATTGAGCAACACTTTCGGAAGAGAATATGTATGTGGACGCAGACGTGTTCCCACCCCTGCGACGGGGATCAATGCTCTCATTCTTTCAAGATTCTTGTTGTGGTGAAAATTTAACACTCAGCGGCGGAACTTGCAAAGACGACCCGCCGTAAGCGTTCTAATTACGGTTGCTTTTAGTAGGCGATTTTAGGGAGTTTTTGAGCCAGTCTTTTGAGACTAGATGG